>NZ_JBEOPC010000010.1:0-87686 GCF_040309765.1 Psychrobacter sp. TB20-MNA-CIBAN-0197 | reverse complement strand
AAACGATTAGGGTTTAAGACGCCTATGCAGGCGTTCTATAATATTAATTAGCGTTGCACTTGGTGTGTTAATCTAAGATTATCTAAAAACCATAAAAACCCCAAAAGAGTGGTTGATATTTATTTTACCGACGCCGATTTTGGGCGGCCAGATTTGGCTATTTATGTGGGGGCCGGTCAATGGCTTAGGGCTCGATGTCACTTTGGGCTATTTTTTACTGCCATTAGTGATGATTATGGTAGGACGATTTTTTTATAAAGAATATATGAGCGCTCTACAGTGGCTAGCTGCGCTAATAGCGGCGCTCGGCGTTGCGTATGATGTTTATCAATACGGTACGATATCTTGGGCGACTTTATTTGTCTGTTTAGGATACCCGCCTTACTTTTTGATGCGCCGCAAGCTAGCTGTGCCACCGATTACTGGTCTATTATCAGATCTAACTTTACTATTACCGGTGGTGCTTTTTGCGTTGTATAGCAGTGGCGGTTTTGGTACAGCGCTCAGCGATAACAAGTTTTGGTATTTACTGCCATTATTAGGAATATTTAGCGCGCTTGCGATGTCGCTAACGATGGTGGCGAGTAGTAAGTTGCCGGTGTCACTGTTTGGAACGCTGAGCTATTTAGAGCCGATTTTCTTATTTATATTTTCTATTACGATTTTGAGTCAAGGGCTTCATGAGGGCGGCTCATTATTTATGTATAGTATGATTATAGTGGCTTTAACGATTATGATTATAGACAGCGCTAGAGGTTATCTATATCGTCGCCGCGAGGATCGCTTGCATGGCTATAATGAGCCATTGGTGCATAGTTTTCCTTCGCGTCAACGTCTCAAAAATCGCCGTATCGAGGGAATATTAGCGGCTAGGCGTTTTCGTAAAATTAACCGCTATCAACGAAAAATAGCGAAAATGTCGCGTAAGATTGAGAAGTTAAATACAAAATAAGCCAACGCTTTCGAGCGCACTCTGTATTTATAGATAGACCCTAATGCGGCAAAATTTTGACCGGTTAGATATTATTTTTGGTAACTGTAATGGGCTTTGCTGGTATTAATGGCGGTTTGACTGAGATATGATGATATTAAAGTAGCAAAATCTTAAATTATTGATTTTTATATTTATCACTCACTATTTATCAGCTAGCCCAATTTATCAAAATATTATTAGGAGAATTTATGTTGCATCTTCATCATTTAGAAAACTCGCGCTCTTTTCGTATTTTATGGTTATTAGAGGAGTTGGGGGCTGATTATCAGCTGACTTGTTATAATCGTACCAAAGCCTACCGTGCCCCTGATAGTCTAAAAGAGGTGCACCCGCTAGGTCATGCGCCTATATTAGAAGCGGATGGACGGACGCTGATAGAGTCAGGCTTTATTATCGAATATCTACTCAAGCACTATGACAAGGAGCAGCAGTTTAAGCCTAGTGACGATAACGAAGCGGCTTGGGAGAATTATACCTTTTGGCTACACTTTGCAGAAGCGTCAGTCATGCCGCCGTTAGTGATGCGTTTGGTATTTACCAAAGTAGTGCAGCAATCGCCGATGCTCATCAAACCGGTCAGCAAAAAGATTCAAGCACAAATCGAAAATAACATGGTCAAATCAAGCTTAGATCCGATATTTGCGATGATGGAGAAGCACTTAGAAGACAATCAGTGGTTTGCGGGTGCTGAATTCAGTGCGGCAGATATTCAGATGCATCTAGCAGTGTTAGGGGCCAATGCGGGTGAAGGTTTAAATAGAAAAAAATATGCCAACATCTTAAACTGGCTTAAACGCAGTGAAGAGCGTCCAGCCTTTAAACGTAGTGAAGAGAAAGGCGGTCGTCTTAACTTCTAAGCGGTTAAACTCGTAAAATAGATTTTTAGGTAGAAGCCAAAAGCGTGTCATTCAATTCGTTGATGATGCGCTTTTTGGTTATAATGGCTAGCGAATACAATTAAACGCTTCAAAAAGGTAGGATAATGAAAGAGCCAAATAAAGTAACTGACGAGCCTTTTGAGGAAGAAATCATCGAGCAACAGCCGATATCGCTCAAGTCTTGGGGCCAAAAGCTCCTTGTCGCGCTGCTTTGTATTGCTAGTTTTTATGGTGGCTGGAAGTCATATGAGTCTAATATGGCAAACGAGTGTTATGCTAGTGGCGGACAAATAATTGAAGGAAAGCGCACCTTTATCTGTGAGCTTCCCTAGTTTTTTGGACTCTAAGGAGTAAGCAGCGAGCTATGCTACAACTGACCTTTTTGGGCACTTCGGCAGGCGTACCAACTAAACAGCGTAATGTCACCGCGCTCGCTATCGAATGCCTAAATCCTTATTTATCTAGTCAAAACCAATCTCGCAAAAAATCACGACCTTGGCTACTTATCGATTGCGGCGAGGGCACGCAGCAGCAACTGCTTCAGACTAAGCTGTCTTTGCATCAGCTGACGGTTATCTGTATCACGCACGTGCATGGCGACCACTGTTATGGCCTGCCAGGTTTGCTTGCAAGTGCCGCAATGTCAGGACGCACTGCGCCCTTAACCATTATTGCGCCAAAAGCCATTCACGACTTTCTTGACGCGGTAAAATCAACTACTGAGCTACACTTTCCTTTTGCGATCGACTTTATAGCGATAGAAGAGGTTCTGTCTGATAATGGAGCTAAAATCTCTCTAGCTTTAGACAATCAGCAACAGCTCGAGATTGATATCACAAAACTGTCGCACCGGGTGGCTTCGCATGCTTTTGGGGTGACGCAAACGATTCATCAGCGGGTGCTAAATACAGATAAGCTCAAAGCAGCAGGTATTCCCGCTAGCCCTTTATGGGGTCAGTTACAACAAGGTCATGATGTCACTTTAGAGGACGGACGACAGTTGGCATCAGCTGATTATGTCCATAATAATCAGCGGCGCACACGGATAGTGGTGGCAGGGGATAACGACAGTCCAGAGCTATTAAGCACATCGATCAAAAATACGGATCTACTCGTCCACGAAGCGACTTATACTAATGCGGTAAAAGCACGTATTTTAGCCAAAAACTCTGGCAATATGGGCAACGCAGGCTTTGATCCCATGCACAGTAGCGCTCAGCAAGTGGCACAATTTGCAAAGGATAGCGGTCTACAACATTTAATCTTGACCCATTTTAGCGCCCGTTATCAAAACTTTGATAAGCCTAATAGCACTACTGCTAATATGAGTCATATTCGTTTAGAAGCGCAAAGGTATTATCAAAATCAGTTATGGTTAGCTGAGGACTTTGCGCAATATACGGTCGAAGGCGAACCAATTACTACTAACAAAGGTAGTGAGCACACTGCCAAATCCAGCGTTCAGTATTTAGGTTCAGTGCTTGATAGAGACTAATCTTTATTCAGAACGAGGTAGTGCAGGCTGTGGCTTTAGCCCAGCATTGTAACTTTTCCATTCCATGTTAACTTTAGCTAAGATTAAAATTATTTTACTCTATTAAGAGTCACTATCAGTCGCAGCCAATTGTGTTTTGCCACTCCAATAACGACTGAATTGATAAGCCACCCGACCTGAGCGTCCGCCGCGCTCTGATGCCCAGCGTAAAGCCGCAGCTCTGATATCGTCAGCTAGAGGCGGCTCTTCTTCGCCAATCGTAGTCGTTTTAGCCTCGTTATGGGTTTCTAAAGCACCCGATATTTTCGCTTGCTCTAAGCTCAGATAATGCTGCACAATTTGAAGATAAGTATGTTGATCCATCGGATGAAAGGATAACCAAAGACCAAAACGATCCGATAAAGACACGGTCTCATCTATAGTCTCATAAGGGTTAACCTCATCGGTCTGTCCATCATAAATACTAATATTATCCTTCATCAATTGCGGTAATAGATGGCGGCGGTTACTGGTTGCATATACTAAAAGCTTGTCCTGCTCAGAGTCAAGCGCGCCATCAAGCACGCTTTTTAGCGCCCGATAACTCTCATCTTGACCGTTAAAGGCCAAATCATCACAGTACACGACATAGCGGCACTGAGTGTCAGCAGGCAGTGCCTTGATAGCAGCGCGAATTTTATCGAGCACTTGTAGATCATCACGGGCAATCTCGATAATACGTAAACCTTCGCTGTGATATTCTTGCAGTAGAGCGCGTATTAGCGATGATTTACCGGCGCCGCGAGTTCCGGTCATCAGTACGTGATTGGCCGGAAAGCCTTTTAAGAATTGACGCGTGTTTTGAACCAGTTTTGTTTTTTGGGTCTCAATACCTTGTAAGTCATCTAAGCTTAAAAACAGATTTACTGCTAAGGGTTCAAGATGACCACTGCGACCACCGACCCAGCGATACGCAAGCTGGCTTGGGTCAATCTCAATGGTTGGTGTGACGTGCTCTTGTAGATACTGGCTAAGCAATGCTAATAAAGGGGCGGGTAGGGCGTAGTGATCGTTCGGCTTGGATTCGGACATATCTATTCTAATCGTTTGGGTTAAATTTAATGCAGATAATATAGTCAGTTCACTATGAAAATGTTATGCAAGGCTGCTATGAATTATTGCAGCCTTGTCTGCGTAGGCACGGCACGCCAGAAAATTTTATCAGTCTTGCTGGTCAATCAAACGCATAACACTTTTAATCAGGTCTACTATAGCCACATAAGGGCTTTACTTTACTATGAAAGATGAAGAAAGTCATGGGTCAAAAAAACAAGAGCTGCAACTGCAAGCTGATAAGCTCTTACCTACGATAACTCATACGCTCATGCAACTAGGCTATCTTAATATCTTGCATCAACGGCTGAGCCAACAAAACGACACTGCAATAACCTATCAAGGCTTAAGCTGCGCTATTCACGCTCAGTTTGGTCAAGTGATGATAAAGTGGCAACTGAGCCCTGATATCTCTTTAGATGCAGCATCCTTGAATCATGAAATAAAGGTGCTGAAAGTAGTAAACCGTTTGCAAAGTAGCAATGGAGCCGCTCAAAAAAACACTACCGCGCCGCCCGTTCTTGCTTACGGCACCTTGCGCTTAAACATACTTGGACAAGAGCAGTCACTCACTTGGCTTGCTATACCTTATTACACGCAAGGCAGTTTGGCGCAACATCTCAAGCAATCGCTAACCCTTGCACAAAAGCACTTAATTATTGTTAAATTGGCAGCGCTTATAAAGTCTCTACATGATAAAGAGTGGCTGCATAACGATATTAAGCCTACTAATATTTTAATGGATAAAGAGCAGAACTTAATATTAACGGACTTTGCTTTAGCGAGGCCAATTGCAAACAGTTCTAAAAACAAGCTACAAGTTAAAAACAGCGCGGGTACGCCAGCTTATCTTGCGCCAGAGCTATGGCAAGGGCAGAGCAGTACGGTGCAAAGTGATATCTATGCGTTTGGGATTATGATGTATGAGGTTTTGGCAGGCGATAGGCCTTATGCTATTGAGTCGTCAACTACGCAGCCATGGCGAGACTGGGCGATTCAGCATTGTCAGCAGCCGATACCTAATTTGCCTTTTCAATATAGTCATTATCAAGATATTTTGGATAAGGCTTTGGCGAAACGAACCAGTGAGAGATATCTAAGCATGAAAGCAGTTTTGAAGGACTTACAATTATAAAATAAACGTACAAACACAAAAAAGCCTGCTAAAAAGCAGGCTTTGATATTTGGTCTAAGATGTACTATCCGAAAATGGTGGGGCTGGAGAGACTCGAACTCTCACACCTTGCGGCGCCAGAACCTAAATCTGGTGCGTCTACCAATTCCGCCACAGCCCCATTATCGTCACTCTATCATCGTCAGCGCTTAAATTCAAACGTCTAACAGACAGATAACTGATTCGGTAGTGCGTCTCAGTGGTTGGCTATTATATAGAGTTTCGCAGTTTTGGCAACCCTTTTTTGCAAATTAATTTAATTTTTTTGCAGATTAAATGAAAATCTGTACTCCTTTTATAGGAAAAGCAAGCTAATCAAAGACTTGGCTACTCCTCTGTAGTAGGCTTGCTCGACGATACATCAAGCAATGTTAGCTTGCGTGTCAACGTATTACGGCCCCAACCCAATAGCTGAGCCGCAGCTAGCTTGCGCCCGCCGCTATGGCTAAGCGCTTCTCTCAACAGTACACGCTCAAACTCTGGGGTCGCTAACTGTAGGATGTCCGTTTCACCCGCTTGCAAAGACTGTTTAGCCCAGTCTGCTAGCGCTTGCTGCCAACTTATCGAAGTTTCAGTAATCGCTGTAGAAGTATGCGAATGGATAGGCGAGGTACTATTCGAGGTTTGCGCGGATGGAATTGCTTGAGTAGCAAGAGCGGCCTGAGCGTTATTATTACTTAATGAGTCCGCAGCATTATCGGCAAGCAGTTCAGGAGGCAGATCTTGGGTAAGCACCGTATCCCCAGCCGCCATCACTGTCAGCCAAAGACAAACGTTCTCTAACTGGCGTACATTACCGCGCCAGTCAAAGGATTGCATACTACGCAGAGCATCAGGACTTAACTGTTTGACGGCGGTGTTCATCTGCTTGCCTGCTTGCTGCATAAAATGACTGGCTAAGGCTGGAATGTCTTCTCGGCGGGCTCGCAAAGGCGGCAGCGGTAGACGGATGACGTTGAGGCGATAAAATAAGTCTTCGCGAAATTTGCCTTGCTGGACGAGCTGCTCTAGGTTTTGATGGGTGGCAGCGATGATACGCACATCAACTTTAACAGGCTGCTGACCACCGACCCGATAAAACTCGCCATTCGCGAGCACACGCAGTAGCCGCGTTTGCGTACTAAACGGCATATCACCGATTTCATCTAAGAACAGCGTACCGCCATCAGCTTGCTCAAAGCGGCCTTGACGCTGCGTCGTCGCGCCAGTAAAAGCGCCTTTTTCATGGCCAAATAACTCAGATTCAATTAAGTCATGCGGAATCGCTGCCATATTTAGCGCGATAAAGGAATGCTTGGCGCGCGGCGAGTGCTGATGTAGGGCGCTTGCCACTAGCTCTTTACCTGTACCTGACTCACCGGTGATCAGTACAGTAATCGGCGAATGAGCCAAACGGCCAATCGCGCGAAACACGGTCTGCATGGCTTGCGACTGCCCGATAATACCACTCGGATTGGTGTTATCGCTTGGTGTAGAGGCAGGCTTCTTAACCTCGCTAGCAGTTTTAGTATTTTGCTGGTTGTCTGCATTCTGAGTAGAGTGTGATTCTATAGGTTCTTTATTTATCGCCGTGCGGCTTTGATCCATTAAGCGGTCTTGATGAGTATCACTATCTGGCTGATGATTGAGCGCTTTATAAATGATCGCGACAGCATCATCCAAATCGAAGGGCTTGGCTAGATAATCAAACGCACCTGCCTGATAGCTATTGATGGCTGACGTCAGATCGGAATGTGCAGTCATAATGACGATAGGCAGTTCAGGGAAGTGCTTATGCACCCAATCGCTGAATGACAGGCCATCCATCATAGGCATACGAATGTCAGTCAAGATAACATCAGGGAGCTGCGATGCAGGCTCGCGCTTTTGTAAAATATCATTGAGGCGCGTCCAGGCCGCTTGCGCTTGTGTAAAGCTAATCACCGTCAGATCAGCTTCGGTAAAAGTGTCGGCCAATACCAAGCGTAGTGCGGCATCGTCATCGATAAGCCATAGAGTAGCAAGAGTGGTCATAGTGTTATTAACTCATCGTTATTATCATTATTAGCAGTAGGGATTATTTATAACTGACAGCATTAAGTGAGTGCAGTGGCTGAGTAAACGGCAAGTACAGTGTAAAGCAAGTTGAATTGCCACTCTTATGTTGTTTAGAGTGCACTTCAATCATACCATGATGCCGGCTGAGAA
Organism: Psychrobacter sp. TB20-MNA-CIBAN-0197; assembly: GCF_040309765.1. Classification (NCBI taxonomy): domain Bacteria; kingdom Pseudomonadati; phylum Pseudomonadota; class Gammaproteobacteria; order Moraxellales; family Moraxellaceae; genus Psychrobacter; species Psychrobacter sp. TB20-MNA-CIBAN-0197. Next base: position 79,866 of record NZ_JBEOPC010000010.1, on the reverse strand, counting down.
TATCTTGTACAATCGACAAGCCAAGCCCCGTACCCGCCGCGCGGCTCGTCACCATCGGGAAGAATATTTGTCCGAGCAAGCTTGATTCTATACCGCCGCCGTTATCAGTGATAGAGAGCTGTAGTACTTGTTTGTGCTGCTGCTGACCGATAGTGTGCTGAAATGCAATACGTGTTTGAATGGCTAACTGCGGCTGATAGTTTGCATCGACTTGCAACTGCGCAAATTCGGTCATCGACTCACAAGCATTATTAAGTAAGTTTAAAAATACCTGAATCAGCTGGTCTTTGTCAGCTGTAAGCTCTGGCAGAGATAAGTCATAATCACGCTTTATAGTCACTTTAGGATACTGACTAAGGACTAAGGCCAAGACATGCTCTAGTGGCTGATGGATGTTAATGAGTTGCCAATGCGCAGGCTGGTTGGACCCTAGCAGCTGACCGATGAGCTGCGTTAAGCGATCGGTCTCGGAGATGATGATATCAGTATACCCATGAAGCTTGTCTTTAAGCATACTTTTATCTAATAGTATATTAGACGTAGCGGTGGTGGCTTTGTCGTTTGAGCTTAGCGAGAAAGCATTGGGGTCGCCGTCTAGCTTTTGGATTTTATTGAACTGGCGCACGAGTAGCTGCGCGGCTCCGCGAATACCGGCAAGTGGGTTTTTGACTTCGTGAGCCACCGAGCGCAGCATTTGCCGAGCGACTTCGTATTGCTGCTGTTGGCGCTGGTCTTCCGTGATGCGGCTTTGCCGATCTTTACCCCACATCTCAACGATGAAATAGGGTCTTTCCTGATATACAACCGGCGTTACGCTATAGTCTATGAGTAGGACATCACGGCTATCAGAAGAAAAATCTATTATATGATCATGAGTGACAAAGGGCTGCTGATACTGCTGCGCTTGATAAAAACGCTCAGTCAGTAGGCCGGTTGGAGCATCATCTGTCGTTATAGACAGGTTTGTCGCTATATGCTCTAACTCTTCGGGTGCGAGTAATTTGAGTATAGATTGCCCTAACAGTCTACCGCGGCTAATAGCCAGTAGCTGCTCTACTTGCGCATTTATCCACTCGATAACTAAGGAATCATCAACCCATAAGATGGCGGTGAATAGTTGCTGGGAGATAAAAGCTAAGTCGGGCGTAGTAGCAGAGGCTAGCGAATGGCTGCTCATAAAAAAGCCTATAGAGTAAAAGGGGGCATGGTTCATAGAGATGATGTATTAAATCAATAACATTTAACCATAAATCAACAGCATAGCATGGCAAAACTAGCAGTTATCACAAAAAAAACGTACAATGCGCTCAGCCATTTTATCTCAAGCAAGGTCAGCTATGTCCAAAAATTCTATGCCATCAGATGATACTATTTTAGCCGATTCGGTAGCGCCATCGCCAGCTAATGCCGCGCTAAAAAACACCGCGACAGTATTCAATCCTGCGCAAGTACCGAGTAGCGAGAGTCCTGAGCAAGCCTCCAGCACTACTCAAGCGTATCATCATAAAGCCAATCATAACCAAAACCGTAGTATCGAACAAAGTAGCAGCAGCGCTCAGGCTCATGCAAGCTCGCCTGTCACTGCGCCCAAAATCGGTTTTGTGTCGCTTGGCTGCCCAAAAGCTTTGGTAGACAGCGAGCGCATTATCACTGAGCTGAGCCGCGATGGCTATCAAGTAGCCGGTGATTACGACGGCGCAGATTTAGTCGTCGTCAATACCTGCGGTTTTATCGAGTCGGCAGTACAAGAGTCGCTCGACGCTATCGGTGAAGCCATCAGTAAAAATGGCAAAGTGATCGTCACCGGCTGCTTGGGCAAAGAAGCGGATAAAATCCGTACTATGCACCCAGCCGTATTGTCGGTGACCGGCGCGCATGCTTATGACGAGGTCATTACTGCTGTTGCCCAGCATGTGCCGCGCCCTACTAAAGAGCAAGATAAAGACTACAATCCCAAAATCGATCTGATCGACGAGGCAGGCATCAAGCTGACGCCAAGCCATTATGCTTATCTAAAGATATCTGAAGGCTGCAACCACCGCTGCACCTTTTGTATTATTCCAAGCCTGCGCGGCGATTTAGTCTCGCGCTCCATAGATCAGGTGATGAATGAAGCGGTAGCGCTAAAAAATGCTGGCGTCAAAGAGCTACTTATCATCTCGCAAGATACCTCAGCTTATGGCTTAGATCTTAAATATAAGACCAGCTTTTGGAACGGTATGCCGCTCAAATCCAAATTTTATGATATGTGCCAAGCGCTTAATCAATTAGGCATTTGGGTGCGCCTGCATTATGTCTATCCGTATCCGCATGTCGATAAAGTGGTTGAGCTGATGGGCGAGGGTAAGCTGCTGCCGTATCTCGATATTCCGTTCCAGCATGCCAGTCATAAAATCCTCAAAGCCATGAAACGCCCCGCGCATAGCGAAAACACCTTGGCGCGGATCAAAGCGTGGCGTGAGATTTGCCCTGAGATTGTCATTCGCTCAACCTTTGTGGTCGGCTTCCCCGGTGAGACCGAAGAGGACTTTCAGTGTCTACTCGACTGGCTAGTAGAAGCCCGTCTAGACCGAGTCGGAGCGTTTACTTATTCAGAAGTCGAAGGCGCTGTTGCCAATGACTTGCCAAATCCCGTTCCCGAAGCGGTGAAGCAGGAGCGTTATGAGCGTTTTATGGCGCTCCAACAAGAAATCTCTGCGCAAAAGCTACAAGAGAGAATCGGTAAGACGCTACAAGTATTAGTTGATGAGATTGATGTGGAAGAGGATATCGCTATCTGCCGCAGTTACGCGGACGCGCCAGAGATTGACGGTCATGTCTATGTCGACAATATTGACGCTACGGTAAAAGTTGGCCAGTTTTTAACAGTGACTATCGATGACGCTAGCGAATACGATTTGTTTGCAAGCTTTCAAGGTTAAGATTGAGGTTAAGGCTAGGGCTAAGTCTCAATAAAAGCGTATATCCGTCAGACATAATGACAAAGGCAATGAATGAAAATTGCCCAATAAGGGATAGTTTTTGCTACAATTAGCGCAATTTAGCCTGATTTGCTGTGCTGATCAAGCTATCAGCGACTTGATGACAGTTTTGATAGTAATTTAACGATAATATTTAATGATAAAAAGGTGCTCTTATGTCTGATAAAAATCCCCGTTTTTCGCGTATCTTGCTTAAACTATCAGGCGAGGCCTTAGCGGGCGGCAAAGACATGGGTATTGATACTGAGGTACTCGACAAGATGAGTCTGTCTATCGCTCATCTACGTGGCCTTGGGGTGCAAGTCGGTATCGTCGTCGGCGGTGGTAACTTATATCGCGGCGCCCAATTACAACAAGAGGGTCTGGTAGGCCGAGTCACAGGCGATCAGATGGGGATGCTGGCGACTGTTATGAATGGCCTTGCGATGCGTGATGCACTTGAGCGCCGCAATATCAAAACGCGCTTGATGTCAGCCTTACCTATTGGCGAAGTCACTGAGAGCTATAGCAGCCGTAATGCCATTCGTTATCTCAAAAACGGCGAGGTTTGTATCTTTGTTGCCGGTACCGGTAATCCTTTCTTCACCACAGATACCGCTGCTTGCCTGCGCGGTATTGAGATTGAAGCTGGTCTGATCTTAAAAGCGACTAAGGTTGATGGAGTTTATGATAAAGACCCAAGTCTGCATAGCGATGCGACCAAGTACGATGGCCTCACTTTTGATGAGGTGCTCGAGCAAAAGCTTGGCGTCATGGATCTGACCGCTATTGCCCTGTGCCGTGAGCACAATGTACCGCTACAAGTATTCGATATGACTAAGCCTAACGCGTTATTGAATGTCGTTATGGGCGAAAATGAAGGCACTCGTGTTTATCACTAGTCATAAATCGGCAGTCCACGATTTATAACCGTATCTCTTCAAAATAAGCAACTATGACTATTGTCGTATAGATAAATTAAGGAAATATGATGATTAAAGAAATCAAACAAGACGGCGAAGAGCGCATGAAAAAAACGCTAGAGGCGCTTGATAATACTTTTAGTAAAGTGCGTACTGGCCGTGCCCATCCTGGCATGCTATCAGGGATCATGGTCAGCTACTACGGTGCCGACACGCCATTGAACCAAGTCGCTAGCGTTAACGTTGAAGACTCACGCACCTTACTGGTGCAGCCGTTTGATCGCACTATGGTACAAGCAGTAGATAAAGCCATTCGCGAAGCTGATTTGGGTCTTAACCCAATGAGCGCCGATGTGATTCGTGTGCCTATGCCGGCACTGACCGAAGAGACTCGCCGCGATATGCAAAAACTGGCTCGTAGTGAAGCGGAAAGCAGCCGCGTCTCTATTCGTAATATTCGCCGTGATATGATGAATGACATCAAAGATCTAGCCAAAGAAAAAGAGATCTCAGAGGACGATGAGCGCCGCGCTAATGATGATATTCAAAAAATCACTGACAAATATATCGACACCATCGATAAGCGTTTAAGCACAAAAGAAAGCGATTTGATGGAAGTATAAGTGGCTTGCTAGATTCAACGCAAAGTCAAAACCTGAATGTCAATGAAGAACTGGCCTCTTGCAAGTGGTATTGTCGAGACGCCAGTTTTTTATTAGTTAGCTTTTATGGCTAAGAATTTATTACTACTAAGATGGCTAAAGAATGCTTACAGAAACTGACATAGACCTAAAGCCCAGACATATTGCTATTATTATGGATGGCAACAATCGTTATGGCAAACAACACGAATTAGGCAAAGGCGAAGGCCATATAAAAGGTAAAGACGCGCTAGATCCTGTCGTGGAGTACTGCCGCGAAGTAGGCATTGAAGTACTGACGGTATTTGCTTTTTCTAGTGAAAATTGGCAGCGACCACCGAGCGAGGTGGCATTACTCATGCACTTATTATCGGTGACTATCAGTGAGCAGCTGCCACGTATGCAGAAGTATCAAATTCAGCTACGCTTTATTGGTGATCGTAGCCAGTTGTCTGACGATTTACAAGCGCAGATGGCCGATGCAGAGGCTCAGACTGCCCACTATGATGCTATGAGATTGGTGATTGCTATTAGTTATGGTGGTCAGTGGGATATTGCCCACGCTGCAAAACAGCTCGCCGCGCAAGTCCAAACAGGACATCTGGCGGTGGAAGAGATAACCAAAGAAAAATTAGGCGCATATGTACAGCTAGCAGATGAGCCTGCGGTCGATATGCTGATTCGTACGGGCGGAGAGTACCGCTTATCGAACTTTTTATTATGGCAATCCGCTTATGCTGAGCTGTTTTTTACGCAAACATTATGGCCGAATTTTAGCGCAGAAGAGCTTGATGGTATGCTAAAGGAGTTTAGTCAGCGTCAGCGCCGCTTTGGCAAGACTAGTGAGCAAGTCGCTAGTACAACGACTAATTAGCGAATAGTACAAAAAGAGTGAATGAGTGCGTTATAAGTGTCTGTCAACTCTCAGATACCCTATACCCCCTGAAGTTCTGTCAACTATGAGTATAAGGCTTGATTGGTATGTGGCAACGGATTAGAACAGCAGTCGTCTTAATTATCATTGTAGGTATTGCGCTATTTGCAAGCCAAACCCCTATATTTTTTGCGCCTCTACTGGCTATTGGTGTGACGATTGCAGCCCATGAATGGACCAAGCTCATGCCAAAATGGCGTCAGCCGACGATTTTTGTGTTAATTGTTTTGGCACTGACGCTCATCTCGCTCGTATTGCCGATGACCTGGGTATTATGGTGGATAGCTTCTTTAATCATATGGTTGATGGCTTTATCTTGGGTGAGTAAGTTTCCGACTCATACCAGCTGGTATGGCCGCAGACTGTCAGCCATGGGGGTGGTGATACTGGTTGCCTCCATTACTGCTATGTTCTTTTTATGGCAGCAGTCGCCTTGGTGGCTGATGTATGTGTTCTTATTGGTCTGGTGCGCTGATAGCGGGGCTTATTTCGTTGGCCGTAAGCTTGGCAAACGTAAAATGGCGCCAAATGTCTCGCCCAATAAGAGCATGGAAGGACTGGCAGGCGGAGTCGTTACCGGTTTATTAGTCGTTATCGGTATTAGCGTCTTTATGCTGCAATTGTCGGGTACTGCACTGCTGGCTTTTGTCGCTTTATCTGTGGTGACTATTTTGATATCGGTGTTAGGCGATCTGTTTGAGTCGATGCTCAAGCGCCGCGCTAAAGTTAAGGACTCGGGAACTATCCTACCAGGACACGGCGGCGTGCTAGATCGTATTGACTCATTGCTTTCAGCCACCCCTATATTTGCTTTAGGATTCTTAGGTCTACAGCAGCTTGGTCTGCTTGTAGGCTGATAAGTCTCTTTATTCTTCATCTATTATTGATAATACTATAGGCCCTTAAGCTTATGACTAACAGACAACGCATCGCTGTACTTGGCGCGACGGGCTCCATCGGCGATAGCACCTTAGCTATTTTAGCAGCGCATAGTGACAACTTTGATGTCTATGCCTTATCAGGTCATCAGCGTTTAGATAAGCTATTGCAGCTGTGCCAGCAGTTCAAACCAGCGCGCGTTTGTGTGCCTATAGATAAGGTCGATGACTTTGCCGCCAAGCTTGCACAGGCAGGCTTAGACTGCGAGGTTATTGGTGGTCCTGCCGGTCTTGATGATATCGCGTCTGACGATGAAGTAGATACGTTGGTAGCGGCTATCGTTGGCGCGGCAGGGTTGTCCTCGACGCTTAAAGCCGCGCGCGCCGGTAAGCGTATCTTATTAGCCAATAAAGAAGCGCTAGTCATGGCCGGGCAAGTGATGATCTCACTGGTCAAGACTCATGGCGCAACTTTATTACCGATTGATTCTGAGCACAATGCCATATTTCAATGTTTGCCGCCGTCTATTCAGCAAGATAATACGCAGATTCACAAATCCTCTTATGGGGTGCGTAAGCTTTGGCTGACGGCTTCTGGCGGACCTTTTTTGCAGCATTCGTTTGCGCATATGCAGCAAGCTGGGGTCGCTGAAGCAGTAAAGCATCCTAACTGGTCCATGGGGCAGAAGATATCTGTCGATTCAGCGACGATGATGAATAAAGGCTTGGAGCTAATTGAAGCCTGTCATTTGTTTGATTTACCAGAAGATAAGATAAACGTAGTGATTCATCCGCAAAGTATCATTCACTCAATGGTAGAATATAACGATGGTAGCTATTTGGCTCAGCTGGGTAGTCCCGATATGAAGACGCCCATTGCCCATGCGCTAAGCTATCCTGAGCGTATCGACAGCGGCTCACAGCCGTTAGATTTATTTGCGCTAAGTGCTTTAGAGTTTATTGCTCCAGATTTGCAGAAATTTGCTTGTCTGCGCTTAGCACGGCAAGCGATGCAGGCGGGCACTCAGGCGACTATTGTGTTGAATGCGGCTAATGAGATTGCGGTCGAGGCATTTTTAGCAGAGCAGATACGCTTAACTGATATAGCGGATATCAATGAGCAAGCGCTGAGCCAAGTCAAAGTAGCCAGCTTAACTGCTGATGCTAGTATCGATGATATCTTAGCTATTGATGACGCCGCACGCCGCTACACACGGACGCTTATTGGCCAAATGGCGGGACAGATAGCGGGACAGATGGTTTGAGGTCGTTTAAATCTATACCTAATTTGAGACATCCATGACTTTTATATTAACGCTGCTTGCCGCTATATTTGTACTAGGACCTCTGATTGCTTTGCACGAGTGGGGGCATTATATCGTTGCGCGTTTATGCGGCGTCAAGGTGCTAACTTATTCTATTGGCTTTGGGCCTAAGCTTGCAGGCTGGACCAGTAAGCGCAGCGGTATAGACTACCGAGTATCTGCTTTGCCGCTTGGCGGCTATGTCAAGATGCTTGATGAGCGTGAAGGTGAGGTGGCTGAACATGAGCAGCACTTAGCCTTTAATCGTCAGCATCCTTTAAAAAAAATAGCTATCGTCGCCGCTGGCCCCATCATGAACTTCATTATCGCCATTGCTTTGTTTTGGGTGTTATTTATGACGCCCTCAGAGCAGCTAGCGACTACTATCGGTGAGGTACTGCCCGACACGCCAGCCGCTATGGCGCAGCTGCCAGAGGGTGAGAAGATTGTCGCTATCGACGGTCATGAAGTGCAGACTTGGGAGAACATCAACTATCGCTTAGCAAGTCGTATGGGTGAGACCGATAATGTGAGCGTTACCTTACAATCACAAGCTATGGAGGCGGCAAGCGCTCAGCGAACCACTTACCAAGCGCCAGTGACTAATTTTATGCAAGGGCAGGCGCAAGGCAAAGACGCGCTGACAAGCTTTGGCACGCTACCGTGGCAGCCAACTATTGAGCCTATTATTGGCGATTTGACTGCTGATGGTGCGGCAAGTTTACAGGGCATGCAGGTCGGTGATGAAATTACCGCTATCGATGATACCCCTATTAACGATTGGATTAGTGCCACACGTATTATCCGTGATAGCCCAGAAGTATTGCTCACTTTCACTGTGCTGCGTGATGGCGAGCCGCTACAGTTACAGATCATGCCACAAGGCAAAAAAGACAATTTAGGCAATCGCTATGGGCAGATTGGCGCGATGGTCGCTCAGACTGATATTGTCATCCCTGATGCTTATAAAAATACCGTCGTCTATGGTCCTGGTGAATCACTGGTGAAGTCATTTGAGAAAACCGAACAGTTAGCGGTAATGACGGTCAGCTCAATGGGGAAGATGCTCTCAGGTATGATAGGGTTGGATAATTTATCTGGCCCCATTACTATTGCCAAAGTCGCTAAGCAAAGCTTCGACATCAGCTGGGAGATGGTACTATCTACTGCCGCCTTGATAAGTCTTAGTCTTGCCGTATTGAACTTATTACCCATTCCGATATTGGATGGCGGTCATATTGTTTATTACACTATTGAGCTTATACGAGGCAAACCTCTACCAGAAGGGGTGCAAATCGCAGGCTTAAATATAGGTCTACTCTTGCTAGTAGGTTTCATGGTGTTAGCGATTGGTAATGATATTAGCCGGCTGTTTTAGGCGAACGCGGCGCGACATATCGAGCCAAATGCGCTACACTAACGCCTGCGCAGGATTGTGCCTAACATTATACAAATAGCAATAAACAATACTCATAGTAGCTAAGCTTTATTTAACGTAATTTTTAGTTTATTTTATGATGCGTTTTATATAAAGTGTTCTAATTCTATCTTAATGAGCCATAAGCAAAGTCTCAATAAGGTAGACAAAATATGCTTTTTTACCTTAACTTAAGCAAGTTTTTTATTGACGGATAGTATTTATGCGTACGCCTTTACTTACGAGCGCGGCTGGGTTGCCATTAGTGGTAGCCATGATGAGTGTTTCTGCACAAGCGGCAGATTTTGTGGCAACTGACATTGGTTTCACCGGATTACAACGCCTGACTCCCGATAGTCTTTATCCAGTGTTGCCTATTAGCGTCGGTGATACGGTGACCGATGCCAGCTTAGCGGCTAGTATTAAAGCTTTGTATGCTACTGACAACTTCGCTAACATTCAAAGCCGTGTCGAGGGTAGTCAGCTGACTTTTGATGTCGTTGAGCGTCCTGTCATTGCCGAAGTCAATTTTGAGGGCAACCAGCTCATTCCCAAAGAAGGGCTAGAGCAAGGCTTAGAAAACGCTGGCTTATCAGTCGGCGACGTACTCAAGCAAGCGACGCTACAAGGTGTCGCTAATGAGCTGCAGCAGCAGTATATCTCTCAAGGCTATTACAACAGCAGTATCGAAGTGGATCAGACTTTGCTAGATGGTAATCGGGTCAAGCTTGACGTGCGCTTCATCGAAGGTAAAGCGGCCAAAGTAGTTGATATTAATATTATTGGTAATCAGCACTTTAGTGATGAAGAGATTAAAGATGTGTTCGCAGTAAAAGAAACCTCATGGGCCAATATCATCTCTAAGTCAGATCGCTACGCCAAAGAAAAGCTAGGCGCAAGTTTAGAGAACCTAAAAGCGCTGTACCAAAACGATGGTTATGTACGCTTTAACGTTGACAATGCCATACTCAATATCAGTGAAGATAAAAAAAGCGTCTTTATTGAAATCAGCTTAACCGAAGGCGACCAATACCAGTTTGGGGATATTAGCTTTTTGGGCGAGCCCAAATTCGATGTCAATGATCTAAGCGAGCTTGTGACCTTTAATGCCGATGAGCAGTACTCGCAAGCTAAGCTTGATGCAACAACTGCTGCGCTCAAAAACCGTTATGGCAATGAAGGCTATTATCTAGCGCAGATTCGCCCAGTACCGCGTATTAATGACGACACCAAAATCGTCGATGTTGACTATTATATCGATCCGGTAAGACCTATCTATGTACGCCGTATTAATTTTAACGGCAATATAAAAACCCAAGACGAAGTACTGCGCCGAGAGATGCGTCAGTTAGAAGGTTCGCTGGCCTCTAACGAAAAAATCCAGCTATCGCGCACACGTTTATTGCGCACCGGTTTCTTTAAAACCGTTAACGTTGATGTTAAATCGGTGCCCAATCAGCCAGACCAAGTCGATGTGAACTATACCGTTGAAGAACAACCCTCAGGTAGCTCAACGATTGCCGCTGGTTACTCTCAAAGTGGCGGGGTAACTTTCCAGTTAGACCTCACTCAAAACAACTTTATGGGCACCGGTAACCGCGTCAATGCCGCACTTTCACGCTCAGAGACACGCGACTCTTATAGCTTAGGATATACCGATCCTTACTTCACTGAAAATGGCGTCTCACAAGGGGTCAGTGCTTATTACCGTGAGACCAAATATGATGATAGAAACGTCAGTAACTATGTCACCGACTCTTATGGCGCTACGCTTAACTATAGCTATCCTGTTGACGAGACTAAACGCATAAGCGCTGGTATCAACATCGATAATACTGAGGTTCGAGGCGGGCGTTTCCTTGGCGTGTCTAACGTCGACCAGATTGTCGACGATGGGGGCTCATTTAGTGAAATTGTAGATGACAGTGGTGACCCTATTAAAGGCGCTTCCACCTTCAAGAATGATTATATCAGCTATAATTTACTCCTAGGCTGGGACTACAGCACGCTAGATCGCCCAGTGTTTCCCACGAAGGGCATGAGCCATAGCGTCGATGCGACTATTGGCTTTGGCGATGCTGATTATCAAAAAGCCATTTATCGCGGTAACGTCTACTATCCGATTTATAAAGATGTGATTGCACGCGGTTATACTAAGCTTGGTTATGGTAATGACTTGCCTTTTTATGAGAATTTCTACGCTGGTGGTTATGGCTCTGTACGTGGCTATGAGTCCTTAAGTTTAGGCCCTAGATCGAAAGCTTATTCTGATGCGGTTCTTGGTCGTGATCGTATCAGAGACGAAGAGGTCGGTGGTAACGCCTTAGCAAGCTTCGGTACTGAGCTTATCTTGCCTATGCCATTCAAAGGCGACTGGGCGGATCAAGTACGTCCGGTATTATTCGCGGAAGGTGGACAAGTCTTTGATACTACCGATAGAGAAGATCGCAACTTCGTTGACCCGGTAACGGGCGAGCGTCCTGTAGATACAGAAGGTAATCCTATACCATTATTAAAGCAGGACAATGATCTGCGTTTTAGCGCCGGTGCTGGCGTGACTTGGTACACGCCTATCGGACCTATTTCGATCAGTTATGCGGTACCTATTGGCGACAAAGAAGACGACAAGACCGAAAAAGTCCAGTTCCAAATTGGTAGTACTTTTTAATTGACCTTACTTTTAATGCGCTGCCATAACGGCTTGATGTAGAGCTGACTATCACGTCAGCTCTTAAGCGATAGAGCATTATGAATGACTGAGCTAAACTGTTAGCTTATCTTAGCTTAGTGCCTATTTTCACTATATTGTTTTACTATACTATTAGCAGTGTTACTGACTATGACTACCATTGAGCATCTCATTACACAAATTGAGCAGCGCCAACCTGTACTGAACAAGTCGGCGCTAAGCTCTGAGCAGCTTAATTTTGAAATTAGCGGCGTCGGCAGTTTGGCTACCGCTACTAGCACCCAGCTCAGCTTTTTGGCGGATCCAAAATACCTCTCTTATCTTGCCGCTAGTGAGACTGGAGCCGTGTTAGTCAGTGAGCTGCATGCTGAGATTGCCCGCGCACCGACGATAGCCTTGGTCGTTGCCAATCCTTATTTGGCTTATGCGAGTAGTACTCAGTTATTTGAGTCAAAGCCTGAGACTGGCGTCATACACCCGGCAGCAAGCATTGCTGATAGTGCTATCATCGGTGAAGGGGTCAGCATAGGGCCGTTTTGTGTGGTTGGCGCGCGCGCGCAGATAGGCGCAGGCAGTTGTCTTGACGCCCATGTGGTTATTGGGGCTGATACGAGTATTGGTGAGCGTTGTCACTTTAAGTCACAAGTGGTTATCGGTCACGACTGTATCATCGGTAATCAAGTGAGAATTCACGCCGGCGCTAGTATAGGTAGCGAAGGTTTTGGCTTCGCCCCAACCAAAAATCCGAGTGATAGTGGCTGGGAGCGTATTGCTCAGCTAGGGCGTGTGGTCATTGGCGATCAGGTACGGATAGGTAGCAATACCTGTATCGATCGCGGCGCTATTGATGATACGGTTATCGGTAATCATGTGATTATCGATAATTTAGTACAAATAGCGCATAACGTCCATATTGGTGACGGCTCTGCCATCGCCGCTCATACTGGTATCGCAGGCAGCACTCGCCTTGGTAAGCGCTGTATCGTGGGCGGCGCTGTCGGTATCAACGGTCATATTGAGATTGCTGACGATGTCACTTTATCTGGTATGACTATGGTGACAAAATCGATCAAAACCTCAGGCTCTTATTCATCGGGTACAGCCGCTATGCCTACAGCCAAATGGCGACGCGCGGCAGTACGTTTTCGTCAAATGGGTAATGATTGAGTAGTCAACCCTACGCCAACAGCCAAAGCAACTGTTTTAAAAGTCTCCAATTTAAAAAGCAACTGGTTTTAGATGTGACTATTTTTTATTTAACTGATTTAAAGTGATCTGTTTTAAAAATGTCTGTCTAGGGCGTGTTGGACATTCGACCGTGGCACTGACAGAGACTATTTTTTAGACGATTTGCAGATAAAAATTGTAAGTATAGTCATTCTATACGTCAGTTTTTATCAATAAAGCGGCAAAAAAGAGTCCTGTCCCTGTTGTTAGAGTGAGGGCTGATGCTAAAATCGCCCTAGTCGTTGTAAAAATTAAGCTAAGGCATCTGCATTACCTGCAATTTTCCCGACGACTAGAACACAGCTTTGATTAACTAGCAGCTATCAGCAGTGCCTTCTTGTGAATGTTCAACACGCCCTAAAACAGCATGTTTCTAATTTATATTTTGATTGCGAGTACCGCAAGGAAGCCCATTATGAGTGCCATTGATTTCGATAAATTAACGGATGAAGATATCAGTAAGTTAGCAACAAACGGTTTGAGCTTACCGCTGACTTATCATGATTTGAAGCATTATTTACCGCACCGTTATCCTTTTATGCTAGTCGATCGGATTACGGCTTGTCGACCTGAGGAGTGGATCACCGGTATAAAAAACGTCACCATCAACGAAGAGTTTTTTAATGGTCATTTCCCTGACGAGCCTATTATGCCAGGGGTGTTGATGGTTGAGTGTATGGCGCAGGTTTCTGGTGTTTTAGGGTTTATCAGTGCCGGTTTGACCTCTAAGGATGGCTATCTCTACCTGTTTGCCGGGGTAGATAAGGTGCGCTTCAAACGGCAAGTGATTCCAGGGGATCAGCTTATCATTCGCTCTAAGATTACTATGCAAAAGCAAGGTATTTATAAGTTTGACTGTACGGTTCACGTTGAGCAGCAGCTCGCCGTCAGCGCTCAGATTATGATTGCTCGCCAAGAGAAATAACCTCGACAAATCAGCACGAACTACTTTTATTATTCCATTGAATTAGATGATACTAAGGCCTGTACTATGAGCCAGATTCACCCTACAGCACTCATCTCACCTTCCGCAACTATTGACGAGACGGCGGTTATAGGACCGTATTGTATCGTTGGTGATGAGGTGTCTATCGGCGCTCACACGATCTTGCATCGTCATGTGGTAGTGGCTAAGTTGACACGTATAGGACAGCACAATCAGTTTTATCAGTTCGCTAGTATCGGCGAGGATCCGCAAGATCTTAAGTATGCCGGTGAGCGTACTTGGCTTGAGATTGGTGATCATAATACTATTCGAGAGGCTTGTAGCTTACACCGTGGTACCGCGCAAGACGCTACTATCACTAAGATTGGCAGTCACAACTTACTGATGGTCAATACCCATATTGCTCATGACTGTACCATTGGTAGCCACAATGTCTTAGCAAATAACGTTGGCATTGCCGGACACGTGACCATCGGCGATCATACTATCATTGGTGGCAATTCTGGTATTCACCAGTTCTGCCGCGTTGATGACTACAGCTTAGTCGGTGGAGCGAGCCTTATTCTAAAAGATGTGGCGGCTTTTACTATGGTATCGGGCAATCCGGCAGGCGCTCATGGTCTAAATATAGAAGGCATGCGCCGAAAAGATTGGTCGAAACAGACTATCGACGTCTTACGTCAAGCTTACCGTGTCGTTTTTAGGTCTGGTCTGACCACTGTGCAAGCGCTTGAGGTTTTACAAAATGAGCTGCTACCCAAAGAGCCAAAAATCCAGCTACTCATTGACTCTTTAGAGCACAGTAAACGCGGTGTCGTCCGTTAAAATTTAGCTCAGCACAGTTGGTACTATCATTTCGAGTCTAAACATCATAGCCTCTATCATCAAAAGCCATAACATAACGTTATGGCTTTTTGTGTTTATCATTGCTTGACATTTGCTATCGATTAGCAGAAACTTTCAAGTCATGTGTAGTAAGGTTTTAGTAACTTATTTTAACCAATAGCTGACTGGTAGTCTCTTTGATTATCTTGCTGCTCTAAAGTGCACCGTTTAAGGTACTTAAAGGGCATTAAAAGAGAACGCCAGTGAATTTTAGGAGTGTTATATGGCACAGCAAAGGGAAAATTGGTCCAGTCGTACTGGATTCATTCTAGCAGCTGTCGGTTCAGCAGTTGGATTAGGGAATATTTGGCGCTTTCCTTATGTGGCTTATGATAATGGTGGTGGGGCATTTATGGTGCCTTATCTTATCGCCTTATTAACCGCAGGTATCCCGTTATTATTTTTAGATTATATTATTGGCCACAAATACCGCGCCGCCGCGCCGCGAGCTTATAAGAGATTCTCACCATCTGGTCAGTTTGTCGGTTGGTGGCAGTCTTTGGTCTCTTTTGTCATTGCCATCTATTACGCCGCCGTCATCGTTTGGGCAGGTAGTTATATGGTCTTCTCGTTTGGACAAAAGTGGGGCGAGGATACCACTAACTTCTTTGTCAGTGACTTTATACAGCATACTGGCGAGCTGACCTCCGTCTTTGTACCGCAGATGTTTACAGGTCTAGTGATTGTCTGGGCTTTAGCGCTATTGATTATGTTTGGCGGTATCCGTAAAGGCGTGGAGCTTGCGAACAAAATCTGCTTACCACTGCTTATTGTGCTGTTTGGTATTATGGTTTTCAAAGCCGTCACTTTGCCAGGCTCTGTGGTTGGTTTGAATGCCTTTTTTGAACCAAACTGGAGCAGAATGGCGGATCCTAGTGTTTGGCTAGCTGCTTATGGGCATGTGTTTTTCTCGCTATCAGTGGGTTTTGGTATCATGGTGACTTATGCCTCATACCTTAAAAGGAACACTAACTTAACAGGCGCAGGCTTAGTGGTTGGTTTTGCTAACTCCTCATTTGAGCTTATTGCAGGTATCGGTATCTTCTCAGCTATTGGCTTTATGGCGATGTCAACCGGTCAAGATGTTGCTGAAGTCGCGAGTGGCGGTGTTGGACTAGCCTTCTTTGTTTTCCCCAAAATCATCTCTACTATGGGCGCTAGTGGCGACTTTGTCGGTTTCTTATTCTTTGGCTCTTTGGTGGTTGCTGGTATTAGCTCATTAATTAGTATCCTAGAAGTACCCATCTCTGCGTTTCAAAGTAAATTTGACTGGTCGCGCAAAAAAGCAGTGGCCATAATCGTGGGTGTATCTGCGGTTATATCTATCTCAGCTTTCTCTACTGGTAGCTCATTGGTATTGGTCGATGTGATTGATCATTTTGCTAATAACATCGGTATCGTCGCAGGTGGACTCATGTCTATTGTCTTGGTCACTTGGTTTAATCGCCGCAAAATCCCAGGTTTAATAGCGCATATCAATCAGGTGTCTAGTGTTAAATTAGGCGGTGCTTGGGTATTTATGCTGACGGTTATTACGCCTGTTGTACTGGTCATTGCGCTAGGTATGAGATTAGTTGATTTAGTACAAAACCCTTATGAAGGCTACTCAACAACCATTTTATTACTATTTGGTTGGGGCGTGGTGGTACTATTTGGCTTAGGTGCCTTTATACTCTCTCGTATGAAAGGTATCCATGACGAAGAAGATGATAAAGCTCGCGCTCTTGATGATGCACGCTAATCACACTGCTCTTAGATGAGCACTTTAATAGGAATAAATTATGTCAACTTCAGCCATTATTTTTATGATTATCTCCATGCTGCTTATATGGGGCGGTTTGCTCTTAGCTGTTTTGCATCTAAGAAAACACCCTGATATTCCCATGCAGCAGCTACCTGATGATCAAATTTATTAAGACTATCAGTAGATAAATGTAAAAAAGCCAGTCACTAATATGAGTGACTGGCTTTTTTAGTATGAACAGAGACAATAATAAGAGCCTTTATCAACAGCTATATGACTTAATGCAGCGTTAGCTCAGGTACTTGTTGCCCGCGCTTGCTATAAAACTCACTCACAAACTCATCAAAAGTATCCGCTTCAATAGCGTCTCTAATACCTGCCATCAAGCGCTGATAATAACGTAGGTTATGAATAGTTGCTAATTGCGCGCCTAACATCTCTTTGCATTTATTGAGATGGTAAAGATAAGCGCGGCTAAAGTTCTGACAGGTGTAGCAGTCACATCCAGGATCTAGTGGACCTGTATCCGTACGATATTGGCTATTACGAATGCGTACCACTCCAGTGTTATCAGCATCACCAGTGACGAAGTAGTGACCATTACGTGCATTACGAGTTGGCATGACGCAGTCAAACATATCAACGCCGCGGCGCACACCTTCGATTAGATCCTCAGGCTTACCAACGCCCATCAGATAGCGCGGCTTATCGGCTGGCATATCATCAGGTAGGTAATCTAATACCGCCATCATCTCCTCTTTGGGTTCACCCACAGAGAGACCGCCGATAGCATAACCATCAAAACCAATCTCAAGTAAACCCTCAAGTGACTGCTGACGTAAGTCGCTATACATACTGCCTTGCACGATACCAAAAAGCGCATTAGTACTGCCAAGGTTTTGATGCTCATTAAGACAGCGCTGCCCCCAACGCAAGGAGAGCTCCAAAGATTTCTTCGCTTCAGCGTGCGTGGCCGGATAGGGCGTACACTCATCGAACTGCATGACGATGTCGGAATTCAGACTATACTGAATCTGCATCGATTTTTCAGGTGATAAAAACACTTTCGCACCATCAATAGGCGACTTAAAATGTACGCCTTCTTCGGTGATTTTACGCATTGCGCCAAGGCTGAAGACCTGAAAGCCACCAGAGTCGGTCAAGATAGGCTTGTCCCAGTGCATGAATTTATGCAGGCCACCGAACTGATCGATGATATCAGTACCCGGGCGCAGCCAAAGATGAAAGGTATTGCCAAGGATAATGTCGGCGCCAATGGCCTCGATATCACGAGGCAGCATGCCTTTCACCGTGCCGTAAGTGCCAACAGGCATAAAAGCAGGCGTTTGTACATCGCCATGATTGAGATGAACGGTACCGCGGCGGGCGCGTGTCTCGCCGCTAGCAGTTTTATGTAAAGTAAATTGCATATTATAATCGCTATATGAGCTATGAAAATGGCGCTAATTATATCATTATTAGCGGTTTTTTGTATGACCGTTATCCTCGTCAAGCGAGAACTCTACAGCCTTTATTTTAATAGCTCTCTACCCAAATGACACAGACAATAGCGTTTGACACTTATAGAGTGGATGCAAAAGCAGAATTTACAGCTGGTAGGGGAGCCTGAGCTGGCTCGTTACAACCCGCCATGGACGCTGCCTTTTATGCGTCGTAACGAGGTGATGATTCGTTATGAATAACAGCCAGTTATAGTCAAATACACGGGTCAATAAAAAAAGACAGCATATGCTGTCTTTTTATAGTCGATGCTTTGAGTCAAACTTAGCTGTTTTGCTCACGAATGATGTTTAGCATCCGGCGTAAAGGCTCTGCGGCGCCCCATAGCAGCTGGTCACCGACAGTAAATGCACCTAAATATTCAGGCCCCATATTGAGCTTACGCAGGCGACCTAGAGCTACGGTTAAAGTACCTGTCACTGCTACTGGCGTTAAACGCTCGACTGTAGCTTCCTTAGTATCCTCAACTACATCTAGCCACTCATTATCGCTACCTTGAAGCGCCTCTTCAATCTCGCTTAGCGGGATGTCTTTTTTGAGCTTGATAGTCAGACCCTGAGCATGACAGCGCATCGCACCGATACGGACACACATACCATCGATAGGAATATTACTCTGTTCATCATTACCAAGGATCTTATTGGTTTCAACGCCGCCTTTCCACTCTTCTCTTGATTGATGATTGTCCATTTGCGAATCGATATAAGGAATCAAGCTACCAGCTAGGGGTACGCCAAAATACTGCTGAGGAAAATCGGCTGAGCGCTGAGTCTCGGCGATCTTTTTATCGATATCCAAGATTGCACTGGCAGGATCAGACAGCTCAGCTTTGACCGCATCTTGTAATACGCCCATACCGCTGATAAGTTCACGCATATTGTTAGCGCCAGAGCCACTTGCCGCTTGATAAGTCATCGCGCTGACCCATTCCACCCAGCCTCTGTTGAACAGCTCACCGATAGCCATCAGCATAAGCGATACCGTACAGTTACCACCGATAAAGTCTTTTTTGCCATGAGCTAAAGCGTTATCAATCACATTACGATTGACGGGATCTAAAATAATGATGCTATCTTCATCCATACGTAAAGTACTAGCAGCATCAATCCAATAACCCTCCCAGCCGCTATCGCGCAGAGGCTGGTGCACTTTTTGGGTATAGTCGCCGCCTTGGCAGGTAATAATCACATCGCAGTCCGCTAAAGACTTAATATCATGAGCATCTTTGAGTTTACTTGGGCTAATACCATCAAAGCTTGGCGCATCGCCGCCGCTGTTACTGGTTGAAAAAAACACCGGGGTGATACCGGTGAAGTCTTTTTCTTCGCGCATACGCTCAATCAGCACTGAGCCGACCATACCGCGCCAGCCTACTAAACCTACTGTTAAATTACTCATGAAATGCCTTCCTCTTGTACGATGGTTTGTGACATAGTTTGTGACAAGGACAACCCGTAACAATGCCGTGAATAGAACAAAAAAGCAAGATTTTTCGATAAATTTCTTTTACTGCTATATCGTTACTATTCATGAGCTCTAAACAGTAACGTTTTATAATGTTTATTCGCTTAATGAAATGCTAAAGTAGGCTTCTTAATAAAAGGCCAAAAGTAAGCTTGAGAATTAAGTACGACAATTAAAAATGATAATAAATATATTTATTGAGTCAGACTTTATTCTTGGCCTAGCCTTCATCTAAATACATGGTTAGCTATATTATGGATATCTCTTTACTGTATTACGGCGCGCAATGGTTAGCAGGGTTTATCACCTTTTTGACCATTTGGGGCTGGATGCCCCTTGATAATTGGTGGGTCCGAGTAGTCGAGTTTCCGCGCATCCAGATTATGGTGTTAGGAGTCGTCGCTTGGGCGGCGATGATTTTATTCTACTCTGAGTGGCAGATAGGTCAGTGGCTATTGTTTTTGGCCTTGAGTCTGACTTTAGCTTATCAACTTAGAATGGTGCTTCCTTATACGCAGTTATGGAAAAAAGAAGTACAAAACGCCACCGATGACCCAAAGCTGGCTGAGCACCAGATCAAAATCATGGTGTCTAATGTATTAACGCCCAATGAGCAAAAGCAAGATTTAGTCAATTTGGTAAACGACAAAAACCCCGATATTCTGATCGCGTTGGAGACAGATAAGAAGTGGGAGCGAGCGCTTGAGCAGATAGAGCCTGACTATCCTTATACGGTCAAAGTTCCCTTAGACAACTTATATGGCATGCACTTGTACTCAAAGCTTGAGCTGATAGATCCTGAAATCAAGTATCTGATTATCGATGATATTCCCTCAATTCACAGTCAGTTACGCTTGCAAAGTGGCCGAGTGATTTGGCTGTATTGCCTGCATCCTATGCCGCCAAGCCCTACTGAAGCAGATAAATCCACGACGCGTGATGCAGAGCTGCTGATGGTCGGCAAACACATCAAAGAGCATGAGCAAACGGCCATATTAGCAGGCGATCTCAATGATGTGGCATGGTCAAAAACCACGCGCCGTTTTCAGCGCATCTCAGGCTTGCTTGATCCGCGTATTGGACGTCATTTTATCAATACCTTTCACGTCAAATATCCTTTTTTGCGTTGGGCGCTAGATCATATTTTTCATAGTGCGTGCTTTACGCTAGTGGACATCAGTCGAATGCCCTCTATTGGCTCCGATCATTTCCCGGTGATGACTACCTTACAATACGAGCCGCAAGAGGCCAGTAAGCAGGAACAAAACGCTCCTACAACTGATACCGAAGACATCCAAGAGACCAATCATAAAATCGAAGAAGGTAAAGAAGAGGGAGAAAAAGTCTCACAACAACATGCTGAAGAAGACAACGAAGCACAACAAGACCAGGCAGCAAAACCGGTATAGGTACTTTTATATTATACTTACATATGACATAGACAAATGACTCAAATCCTCTGTAAGCATAAGCGTACAAAAAATAGGGCTTTTGGCGTCTAGTTTGCGCGGTGAGGTCAGCCTATAATAGACTCATCAACACAAGGATAGTCAAGGATGCAGTGTTGAGGCTTATAGCATAGCCTTGAGTCAGCTCAAGCGTTATGAGTCGGTGTAAAATGGCTTAGAGAGGACTTATTATAAGTCATCAAGGATAGAATAATAATAAAACGAAATACCAATAACCCGAACCTATTGCCCAAGGTTCGGGTTTTTTCTTGTCTATAGTTTTTTCGATGACGTTATTGTTCATAAAAAATGTTGCTAATTATACACGCTGCTAGCCTTCATTTAATACTTCTAAACTTTATAGATAATGTTTGGCTATTTTTAAGCGTGGTCTAGAGTATTATAGGCATTAAGCCAGTCATCATTCTTGTCTTCAGTAACGGAAAACCAAGCATCGCTGCACTCTTCAGTTAGACACTCAAAACTGACATATATACCTTGCTCACCGATGGTGGCATACCAATGCTCATCGTCATGACCTGTAAATAAAATAAAGTATTTATCATTCACAAAGTCGCCGACGGTATATAACTCGCCTTCTTTATAGAATTGATTTCCACTTGTGCAAATGAGTACGTCTCCAGTATTTATCACTGATTCTCCTATTGATATTAGTTAACGCTAGTATTAGTACGCCCTTTATTATCAGTATTTTGTTATTAATATCACTGATAGCGTGGCGAAACCTAAGCGGTTGTATTTAATGGTTATTTTACCAATAGCATGAAAAATAGAAAATAATACTTGGGTATCAAAAGACATCTTTTTGTATTTAAGTGTTTGTTTTTATTATTAATTAATCTATAGCTAAGCTAGATAATTGTAAAGAGTCACAGTACAAAGTACACTCTGACCGTGAATAATTAGGATTTAAATGGTATCGGCAGAATAATTGTTTAGTTCTTATTATCAATAAAGATTTAACAAGGTTTTAATGAGTTACGGATAGTGACTTGGAAGCAATAATCGCATCATTTGAGCATTATTAGAATAGAGTCTAATGGACTTTTGCGTGAAGAATAAAAAAAGGGCATATGCTTTGGCATATACCCTTTGTAACTGCGCAGACTAGAACTTACAGAGTTAAGATAATGAGAGAAATGTATAAGGGTCTGTGAACGAGCTAAGCGCTATTATTCAATCACTTGAATGTAGGCGCCTGCTCGTAGCTCTTGTAACCAGTCTTCTGTGGCTTGTGGTGCTAAGCGTTGATACAGGGCTTGGCGAGCTAGGTCACGACGATACTCGTTACTGATATCTTGTTGGCGCTTATCATCGACTTTTAGTATGTGCCAGCCAAACTGGCTTCTAAAGGGTGCAGAATAGTCGCCGACGGTAGTGTTCTTCATTACCGCTTCGAATTCTCCAACCATCTCACCTTCGCCAACCCAGTTCAAATCGCCGCCGCGTCCAGCAGAGCCGGGATCATCAGAATAAGTCGAGGCTAAACTGGCAAAATCCGCACCTTGACGCAGCTGCTCATACAGATCGTTGATTTTTTGCTGGGCTAGGCTATCAGTCTGTAACTCATCGATTTTGACCAAGATATGTCGAACATCCCATTGGGGCACAATCATTTTGCTATTGACGGTTTTATCGGCTAGCTTGACGATATCGATTCCTTCTGGAGTGACCAAAGGCGCGCTCACTTCACCAACGTCGAGCTTAGTAATCTGGCTTGATAGCTCAGTTGGCAGCGCAGCAGCGCTATGGAAGCCCATATCGCCACCTTGTAGTGGAATAGGGTAGCTACCTTGCGCGGCGCTCATGGCTGCCTCTACATCGACATTAGACTCTAATAACCGAGTGCGCAGAGTATTTGCTACGGCAAGCGCCTGCTCGCGCTGAGCGGCTGACAGCCGGCTGTAGTCGTCAATATAAGGCACACGTACGTGAATGGTCTGATATTCATTTTGGTTAAGACGTTTGGCTTCAGGGGAAGCTAAAAAAGCATCGACATCCTGCTCGCTGATACGGACTCGGCTACTGACTTGGCGCTGCTGCAAGGCTTGGATAGCGGCATCTTCAAATAACTTCGCTCGTAGGGCAGCATAACGACCTGGCTGGTTGGCATCTAGTTTTTGTTGTAGACCGGCGAGGCTATTAACGCCTTCTGCTTGAGCAATCTGCGCCAAACGCTGATTGATAGCTGCATCGTCAGGCTGTAAGCCAAGTCTATTGGCAAGGGAGAGCTGTAACTCGCGCTGAATCAAGCCGTTAAGAACTTCAGATTGTAGCTGCGGTGAGTTGGCAATAGGCTGGCCTGCCGCTTGCGCTCTTGCTCGGGTTTGCATAATAGCATTGATCAAATCGCTTTTTAAAATAGCGTTATCATTGACTAGCGCGATAATGCCATCGGTACTGGTAGCAGAGGTTAGACGGTTGGTATTCTGGCTTTGAGCACTAGCATTTTGAGTATTAGTCGGTTCAACAGTAGCCGCTTGAGCATTAAACGCGAGTACAAGACCCAGACTGGCGCTCATACTCATGAGTATGGCTCGGTTCGTCTGGCGTAAAGAAAAAAGTCTCATGATAATCCTTATTGATGTCGTCATGTCGGTTATGGGTTGATCAGCGGCATGCACTGGTAGGCAAAAAGCCAACTTTAAATAGCGATAGGGTAGATCGTTTGCTAGTCTTTCCAAGCCGTTTGTGTCGGCTCAAACCCTAATACTTTATCTGCTAATAGGCGAGTTAAGCGGCCACTGTCACTGCCTAAACCATTGAGCCTAATTTCAGCCATGATAGCTTGATTGGGTTTATCGTTGATATTTAGATCATTATAATAACGACGACCATAAACGGCAAAGCCAATGCAGCAATCTTCGTAATCTATGCCAACTAACGCATCGAGGGTTTGGTTGCGCCGATAGTCATACTGCCCTTGTGCTAGTACTCGCCAGTTGTTGTTTATTGGAAAGATAGCTGACGCCGTTAGCGCTGAAATAGGAAGCTGGTTGGTGTTTTCATCTTCTTGACGCTTGACGAAGCCGACGTTGAATAAGCTATTGCTTGAAGGCTGGTACCGTAGCTCAGTAGTGATGTAATTTAGATCATAGCTACTGTTTAGCGCGCCGCTGACATCGACCCAAACGTTATTATAAGGCTGAGTGCTAGTATTCCAAACCATTCCTGACGAGTCAGTGTCGAATACTGGCGTCTGATCTTCTAAAGTTACTCGGCCATCATCATAATAAAACTGCTCTGCAATGCTACCATCAAAACGTGTCACACCCGTTGCATCGATGTAACGATAATTGATACCAGGGGTAATGGCGTGCAAATCTTGCAGACGATCATACCCCAAAAACCAGCTGTCCGAGAAGAGCTGCTGATAGTTAATAGAAGCGATACGCGTGTTGAAGTTAGGAATATCGTTCTGATCTTCAAAAGGAGAGTAGGTATATTTCAGCCGCGGGCTCAGTAGCTGATAACCGCCCATGGTGTCATCAAAAGCGCCAAAAGGTGAGCCTGACTGATAAAAGTTCAGACCAGCATCGATGCTTGCTTGCGGGACAAATACGGACTGGCTACCATCGTCTTCATCGAGATTATTAGCGTCTAAGCTGTCTTGATCATAGGAAGTATATAGGTGCTGTAAGCTCAGCTTAGGGTTGATATACCCCCACGCAGCCTCGATAGGATAAGCGGCGCTTAGCTTATTATAAACTCTAACGCCGCTTTTTTCGGCCTCAGAGCCATCGTCAATCGACTTTTTAAAGTAGGCTGAGTCATGAACCCCTGTGAAGTTTATATTATCAGACCAAGGCAGGCGATAGTTGAGCGATAGCTGTGGTAAGCGCGAGTAAGGTTTATCTTTATCTTCTAAGCGCTCGCCAGTATTGGTAAAAGCGTCGAGAGTCTGATAGGTTTCAACTTTGAGCTCACCATTGATATAGTCGTTATAATAATTGAGCCGAGCCCGGCGCGGCAGGTTGAGCGTATTGTCAGATAACCCTAAAGTATCAAAATCATTAAGATAGTCCGCGTCAGAGACATAGCTGTATTTGGCATCACCGCTCAAGCGCGGAATGCTATTAGAGGACCAATAGTGATCATAAAACAGACTGCTACGATCCTCACCATCATACTCTTTATCATTAGGCAAATAGGAGCCGTTGAGTATACCTTCACCATAATTTTCGGTTAGATAACGAAACTCTCCTGAGAGCATGGGGTTACGGTTGGTATAAACGCGAGTATTAAGGGTGGCATCGTAGTTCGGCGCTAAATTAAAATAATAAGGTACGTCAACTTCAAGGCCGCTTTTACTACCGACACTCGCGCTCGGTAATAAGAAGCCGCTGCTGCGTCTATTGTCTATAGGGAAATTAAAATAGGGTAAATAAAATACCGGTACATCAGCAATTTTAAACGTTGTGTTGTAAGCTTCGCCGCGGCCTGTTTCGGTATCTAAATCGATGCTTTTGGCATCAAACTGCCATTTGCGGTTGGTCGGCGGGCAAGTACTAAACATCACTTCATCAAGCTCATACTGCGTCTCGTTAGGGCGGTTTAAGCGCTTGGCATAGCCGTGCGCTTGCAGCTCTACGCTAGCAAAAGCCACGTCCTTAGCTGTTGATTGTCCGGTTTCGGTATTATAATTTAAGCTGTCCGCGACGCCAATCAAACCACCTTGTGAGACTTTATCATTAACAGTGGCCGCCGGGCGCTCGGTTGCCGTACCGCGGTTTGGCGCATTGCCAATCGCTTGGTCAGTGAACATCACTTGCCCTTGTGCTGCTGCCACGCCACTGCTGAGATCCAAAACTACTTTTTGGGCCTCGATATGCTGCTCACCTTGATCGATAATCACGTTGCCAGACAACTCAGCATAATCAACATTATCATAATAACCATAATCAGACTCAGCATATATAGAGTCTTGATCGTTTAGAGGCGCATTGGCGTCGCGATTGGCCTCATTTATTGCCCGCTGGTAATTTGGATTGCGATCAGGGTAGACCCATTGACCTTCACAGCGCGGCGCAGTATCGACAGTAATGGGAACAACATTTAAATCACTCCCTAGCTTGGGCAAGGTTTGCTTTGTCTCTAAGGTGTTATCTAGCTCCGCGATAGGTACGTCATTATCGACTAGGCTTGCGGCAGTATTGGTGGCCGCCTGGTTAACATTAGTCACATCGCTATCGGGTTTTAATTCATAAAATTCTGCCAAGCGCATCAAGCTATCTTGAATAGTGTCGTCGTCGAAATTTAACTTTTCAACATTAGTAGCAGTAATGTCAGTATCAGTATCAGTGTTAGCCTCGATAGTGGCGTCAACAACCGCAATCTGCTCTGTATCCATGTTAGCCGCTATTTGTGCATCATCGTTTACTAGCGTAGTGTTGTTCTCTACAGCAGTTACTGAGCCTATAGCGGTACTCTTCTCTAGGGACGTCACAGCCATATCATTAGCGCTAGCTGTATCGAGATCCGCCACTGCGCGTTCAGCTCCTTCAGTCGCCAAAGGCTCGCGCATCTGTTGGTCATCATCGGTGATAGCAGCACTAACGGTTAAGCTAGATAGGCTTAACGCACCGAATAAAATCATGCGAATGCTTTGGTAGAGCGGAGAATATAACAAGGGCACACCTATGATTGTAGAACCTATTAGCCGACTGGATGACGATAGAGACAGATAGTCAATGAATCTTAAAAGTAAGTATCAAACCAAAAGTTAGCTACTCAACTTTATAACGCGAAAAACTAGTTTAATCTTTGTTCAATGAGTGGGTAATGAGCAAAGCGACAATTATTTTGACTTATGATAGTCAAAAAAAACCAAATCAGCTACACTATTGCTGCAAATTTTGTAATGCAGCAAGGTATTTGCTTATTGATAAGCGGGCTAATCGTGAGTAGCGAGTCAATAAGACGGATAAAAATACTAAGCACTCTCAGATGGTTCGTTATTTTAGCAAGTATTTGCCTGACTTATCACTCTATTTAACCGGCGATTTTTTTATGACTACTAGCGCGATGACAGATAAAATGCTTAAGAATACTGATTCTACAATCAGCATCCAAACCCCAACGCAAATAGGGAGCGATACCGAGGCCGCTGATGAGCGTCAGCAGCAGCTACTGCATTGGTTGCAGCAAGTATTTGCCGGTCAAGACTTTAAGCTCGACAGTTTGCCAGGGGATGCCAGCAGTCGTCAGTACCATCGTCTACAATGGTTAAACCAATCAGATAGTGATGAAGCTGAGCATTATATAGTGATGGACTCTGCTGATGAGCAGCAAGCGATGCAGCAGTTTATCAACGTCACCGCTTTAATGGCACCAGCGATTAATGTACCAACCCTTATCGCGCAAGATATGGAGCAAGGGTTTTTGGTGCTGCAAGATTTTGGTACGGTGGAGTTTGCGCACTTACTGGTTGGGGCAACTCCGGCGCAAGTCGATGCGTATTATCAAGCGGCTATGCAGACTTTGATTGCACTGCAGCAAGTGCCGGTAGAGACTGCCAAAGATAAGCACCAGCTTCCTGATTATAATGAAGAGCTGCTCAATCGCGAGATGGACTTATTTAGTGACTGGTTTATACCGCACATTGAGGTCAGTTTAGACGCTAGTCTTTGGCAGACTGTCAAAACAACATTAATTAATGAGATTTTGCGGCAGCCACAAGTCGTCGTTCACCGCGATTATCACAGTCGTAATCTGATGCAAGACCAAGCTGATCATTCGCGCTTAGGCGTCATCGATTTTCAAGACGCAGTTATCGGCGCTTATAGTTATGATTTGGTCTCCTTAGTCCGTGATGCTTATGTCGACTGGCCTGAAGTACAAATCTCTAGCTGGATTAAGGACTTTTGGCAGAGGCAGAAAAACGCTGAGCTGACCACTACTGATAGTGCTGAGCAGCTTGAAAACGATGTCAATGTGATGGGCGTTCAGCGTCATCTAAAGGTGCTCGGTATCTTTATTCGTTTGTTTGAGCGTGATGGTAAGAGTCGTTATCTGGCCGATATTCCAAAGGTCATGAGCGATTTACTCTTCGAGCTTGACTGGCTGAGTAAGCAGGGTAGTGAGGAGGTAAAGCAGGCACTTATTCCCTTTAAGCAGTGGATGGAAGAGACCGTATTACCCGCTTATCAGGCTAAGTTTGTGCAGCAGTATATTTAAACCTATTACACTAATTTATAACATCAGGGAGCAGATATGTCTGCAATAACGCAAGCGATGATATTAGCAGCAGGCAAAGGTACACGCCTGCGTCCGTTGACCCTTGAGACACCAAAACCACTCGTTGAAGTCGGTGGACAGCCTTTGATTGTCTGGCATATCAAAGCACTACAAGCATCTGGTATCACTGATATCACTATTAATGCCTCATGGCTGGCTGATAAGCTGATGGCAGCGCTAGGTGATGGCTCACAATATGGCGTAAATTTGCATTGGTCAAAAGAAGGCGATGAGCCATTAGAGACAGCAGGCGGTATCTTTCAAGCGCTGCAAACGGGTAAGCTACGAGATGAGCCGTTTATTTTAGTCAATTCTGATGTGTGGACGAGCTATGATTTTGCGCAATTACAAAGCTATGAGCTTAGTGCCGATCAACGCGCGCACCTATTATTGATTGATAATCCTGAGCATAATAACGGTGGTGATTTCGCTATCAATAATGGCTTGGCAAGCGAGCAGCCGATTGCTGATGCGGATAAGTATACTTTTGCTGGTATTAGTGTGATGTCACCAAGACTACTAGATGGTCTAGTTAGTGGTCAGCCTGCTGCTCTTGCGCCACTACTTAAGCAAGCGATGCTTAAGTTTCAGATCACCGCAGAAGTCATTACCGATAACTGGATAGATGTCGGTACGCCTGAGCGCTTAGAGCAAGTCAATGCGTTTGTTAAACATCATTCTACAAATGATAAATCTGATTCTTAAAAGTCATTTATTAAACAGTTAAACAGTGATAATCATTAGAAAGGCTGCGCTATTACAATAGTGCAGCCTTTTTAATACAGGTACTGTTTCAGATTACAGCATATTAATCTCTGTTAATGGAACGTAATACTAGTAATCGCTTGTACGTTACCAAATCTAGCACAGCACCCAGATATTTATTATTATATATACTATAATGTAATATATAATGATTAAATATAGAAAATATTAACTTTACTGAAATGATAAACTACAAAATATCAGTATCGATAAACCATGCACATCAAAAAGGAATGATTATGATTTTTAAGCAATTATATGAACCGCTCTCTAGTACTTATACCTATTTGATAGGGGACACGAGTACTGGACAAGCCGTCTTGATTGATCCTGTCATTGCGACGATGGATCGCGACCTCGCTGAGCTACATAAGCTTGGCTTGACTCTAGCTTATACCATTGATACGCATATTCATGCTGATCATATTACCGCAGCGTTGGAGATGAAGCGTGAAGTGGGCAGTAAGATTGCAGCACCTGCCTATGATCGCTTGGAGTGCGCAGATATTGGCTTAGAGGACGGCGTGCCCTTTGAGCTTGATGGTATTACTTTGCATCCTTTGCATACACCAGGGCATACTGATGGGCATTTTGCCTATATCTTTGATGGGCGGGTGTTTACAGGAGACGCTTTACTGATTGAAGGCTGCGGTCGCACGGACTTTCAAAATGGTGACGCAGACGCCCTGTATCATTCTGTAAGAGACAAACTGTTTTCTTTACCAGATGAGACCTTGGTGTATCCTGCACATGACTATAAAGAGAGGTTTGTGTCTTCAATTGCGCAAGAAAAAAAGCGCAACCCAAGACTTGGCGGTGATACGACGATAGAGGAGTTTAGGGTCATTATGAATAATCTAAACCTACCGTATCCAAAATTTATCAATTATGCGGTACCGGGTAATAAGCAGTGCGGCGTTTGTCCAGAGGATTTACCTGAGAACTTGGCAGGATACTGTCGCCAAATGACACAAAGTCCGCAAGGCTAGCCTGTTCTAGGACTAACAATTTCTAGGACTGACAATTGACACGCAGCTTATAAGCGTAATAAAAAACGCAGCCTTGATAATCAAGACTGCGTTTTTTTACTGATGGAGTTTATAGTCCCATCGCAAGCCTGATTAATTGTGCAAAGGTAAAAACGACTAAAAACCCTGCCAAATATAAACCCACGAACCATGCCCATTGACTTTGTTTTTTACTTAGCTTTTTCATAATCTTATCCTTTTATTGTCTATGACATCTGTTATTGATTAGATATCAGTACATCGGATTGTGATCAGATTTGCCCTTGAACGTATAATAGGCAAACGCAGTGTAGCTTAAGATAATCGGTAACATGATAACCGCGCCTATCAGCATAAACGACAATGAGGTATCGGCGGCTGCCGCTTCATAAATGGTCATCTGATAAGGCACTATATATGGGAATATAGCAAAACAGACGCCAATATAACCCATCAAAAACAGCGCTACGGCTAACAAAAACGGACGATATTCACGTTCTGTTTTAAGGTCTTTACGCATCAAAAAGAACAGAGCCAATACGACAATCGGCATAGGGGCAAGATATAGCAGACCTGGGAAGCTAAACCAACCCTCGAGCGCCTCAATATCAGAGAAGAACATAAAGGCGGTAACTACAATCATAGAGGCTATAAGCGCTGAGAGCATCCAACCTGAGACTTTGCGCGCCCATACTTGTAGCGTGTGTTCTGTCTTAATAATCAGCCAAGTGGAACCCAGTAGCGCATAGCCGATAATCATGGCAAAACCACAAACGATAGAGAAGGGCGTGAGCCAGTCAAACGGACCGCCAGTATATAAGCGGTTGCTGGCCTCGAGTCCTTGTACCAAAGCGCCAAGCATAATGCCTTGTGAGAAGGTAGCGATCACTGAGCCTACAAAGAAAAACGTGTCCCAAACATGACGACGGGTATTGGCTTTAAAGCGAAACTCAAAGGCCACCCCGCGCATAATGAGTCCAAAGAGCATAAAGGTCACAGGTAGATACAAGCCGCTCATGATAATGCCATAAGCGACAGGAAAAGCGGCAAACAAGCCGCCGCCGCCAAGCACTAGCCAGGTCTCGTTACCATCCCAAAATGGGGCGATAGAGTTCATTATCCGGCTTCGGTTCTTATCTGAGCCTGCAAAGGGAAACAAAATACCGCAGCCCAAATCAAAGCCATCGAGTAGCACATAGATAAAGACCGATAGCGCGATAAGTCCGCCCCAGATAAGGGGTAAGTCTAATACATCACCAAAGTTAAACATTAGCGCAACCCTCCATCATCAACATCATCAGCAGGACTGTCTAGATGCTCATCACTCTTATCCTTTGTTTTTTCTTGCGGCGCATTATCACCACTCAAAGCACGGCCCTGAGCTTCGGTCACAGAATGATCATAGTAAGTATCCTCTGAAGGATCCTCGTACGGTTTAGGCCCTTGAGTAATCAGGCGGATAATGTAAAAGCTACCTGCGCCAAAGACAAAGATATACAGTACGATAAAGCCAATCAAAGTCGTCGCCACCTGCTGTGCTGCAATGGGCGACATACTCTCGCTAGTACGAATGACTTCATAGACGGTCCAGGGCTGACGTCCTGTTTCGGTGACGAACCAGCCAGCTAGTATCGCAATAAAGCCCATCGGCGTCATAAACATCCAAGCCCTATGGAACCATTTACTCTCAGGATTAAATTGTTGTTTTTTAAAGTACTTGTAAACACTAAATAAGCCAACAAGTACCATGAGCATACCAATACCCACCATAATCCTAAATGCCCAAAAGACAATAGCAACAGGCGGTTGGTCCTCGACAGCCCAATTTTTGAGTCCTTTGACCTCTCCATCTAATGAATGGGTCAAAATTAAACCCGAGACATAAGGAATACTCACTTCATACTTATTGGTTTGGTTATCTTGATCAGGTATCGCGAATAAACGTAGTGCCGCGCCGCGCTCGTCTTCCCAAATACCTTCCATCGCCGCCACTTTTGCAGGCTGATGTTCAAGGGTGTTCAAGCCATGCTCATCACCGATGAGCACTTGTAGCGGCGCTACAAAGATGGCCATAATCATCGCCATACCTAGCATCACGCGGCCATGCTTGCGATGATCTTGATGCTTTTTGGACTGCAGGTAATAGGCACCAATACCGCCGATGACAAAAGCAGTAGTCAAAAATGCTGCCGTCACCATATGTGCAAGACGGTAAGGGAAGGAGGGGTTAAAGATAATCTCAAGCCAATTGGTTGGATACAGAAGGCCATCAGCGCCTATCATAAAGCCTTGCGGCGTCTGCATAAAGCTATTAGCTGATAAAATCCAAGTGGCTGATATCAGCGTACCGACAGCGACAATTGCCGTCGAGGCAAAGTGCATGCGCTTGCTGACGCGCCCCCACCCAAAGAGCATAATACCTAAGAATGATGCTTCTAAGAAAAACGCAGTTAACACCTCATAAGCAAGCAAAGGCCCTAAGACGTTACCGGCTTTGTCTGAGAACACCGCCCAGTTGGTGCCGAACTGGTAGGACATCACCACGCCTGACACCACGCCAAGACCGAACACCACGGCGAATATCTTCACCCAGTGTTTATAAACTTCAGCGTAAATGGGATCACCCGTTTTGAGCCAGCGAAATTCTAATACGGTCAGCCAGCTGGCAAGACCGATAGAGAACGCAGGAAAGACAATATGAAAAGAGATGACAAAAGCGAACTGAATACGCGCGAGCATCAGCGCGTCCATTTGATCTATCATAAAAGAGGCAAACATAAGGGTTACCTATATTGGTTAACTGATTGGCGTAACTATCCATAATACGCGCAAGTAACTGTCCGCAATATATAAACCTTTATCACGGGCAATAGCCAAAAATAATTTGGCTGGTGTGGAATCTATGTCCTTATAAACTATATTTTTACTATCTAGACAATCGATCTAAGCAATTGAGTAGTCTTACTAGATACGACTGAAGATGATATTGAAGTCATTATGCGCTCGCTGTACAGCGGGTGCAAGTTGTGCCATGTTACCAAAGCATACCTAACAGTCATGACGAGGCTATTGAAAACCAAAACTGTGAAAATCAACAGCACGTTGCCAGTTTTTGTAAGTTAGCTATAAAAGATAGGCTTACTCTTGAAGTTGTTTGTACAAAATACGGCGCAAAGTCAAAATCGTTTGCGGGTTTTGTTGAATACTGTGGCCGCCGTTGATAATGGTCTCAGAAGCCGCACCTTCAAGGTGAGCGCTAGTATAAGGCACAATACCGTCAGACAACCGCTCAGTGATGGCTTGACTGATATCGCCATCAACTGTAACAGCGGCGACTAAAGGCTCGCGGCGTACATTTCTATCTGTGTTATCGACAGTATTGGAGTCGCTATCTTCTGCTTGCGCTTGTGATAAGTCTATCTTAGCCCCGCCTGGCTGCATTTTTGCCAAACCTTGAGTGATATCGGCATCGTTATTAGCGATAATGGAGTGATAGGTAATACGATCGTTAATAGAGATATCTTTGGTTAATTGGATAAAAGAGGACTTATTACTCAGCTGGCTTGCTCCATTTTGCAAGTATAAAGCGCCTAGAGGATTATTGGCTAAGTCGCCTTGGGTGGCAATGGTCGCCAGATTGTCTGTGACCGTCTTGACCAGCCCAACGGGCAGATACACAATGCGGCGCAGCGCACGGGTGAACCAGCGATCAGCGTAGTCGGTACCGCGAAAAGGCGTTGATAAAAATACGGCAGTATCTACCTGCGGCAAAGCCTGCAATCTAAAGCGTTTTTCTAATTGCTCTTCACCAAAAGACTGCTTAAGCGCGTCGCGTATTTTTCGTTTTTCACTAGCAGAGAGCGTCCCTTGTTCATCAAGTCTGTCCAAATCATCTATCAGGTTTTCATCAGATAACATCATGCGCGCTATGATACCGCCCATACTATGACTGATAATGACGCTGTTTTGGCTGGCAATATTTTGACCATCAGGATCTGTTTGCTGATAAGTTGCTTCAATGAGTTGCTGAATTTGATAACGGTTTTCTAATATAGGCAAGTTAGTGGGATAAAATATCTGCCAAACCTGATAATTCTCACGTAATTTATCATCATTCAAAATATCGTTAGTCAAATTGACCCAAGTGGCAGGACTCGAGGCTAACCCGTGCAGCATAATCAATACCCGCTTGTTAGGGTCATAAGGCTCAAGCATAAACAATTTGGGCAGATTGGTTTTTTGTTGACGAGTGATTAGGTTTAAGTAGCCGACGCCGTCTAGTTGATTCTCTGCAAGCCACATACCATAACCTGCCGAAAAATTCGCTGCCAGCGGATAGTCTTCGCCTAAGATAGTAGTGCTCTCACTGCGGTAAGGGTTATATAGATGAATATCGAGTTGCTCGCTACTGAGTACATCTAATACGCTATCTCCTACAGGTTTAATCAAACCGGTCATCAGCAAATGACCGCTAGGGTAGATTCGACTACTCGGGTCCTCATTGCTTATGCTTTCGTCGTTATCGGTGCTATTGTCTTGAGCCAATCTACCTGACAAAGAGGAGACGAGCAGCTGGCGAATAGTGGTCGTGTAACGGTCATTGAGAGACGCCACGAAGCTAATACCTAAACCTGGCCGCTTACTTATCGAGTTTAGTCCCGTAAGACGCAGCTCATAAGTAGAGGTCAGATCTGTCAAAGCAGAAGTTTGCTCACGAGCGTTTTGTAGATACTGGTCTTCATTGGGTAGATGGACATTGAGACCATAGTCCCCAACTTGCACCGTCATGACCTTGACTTGGTCTGTGGCACGCCCGCCCATCGCAACTTTATTAGAAATAGCGGTTTGGGCTGAATCGTCGGTAGCTGTTGTTGGTAAGTACTCAATGTGAGTGTTGCCAAACATCTTCTTAGTGCGGGCTTTAGATTGATACAGCTTGGTTATGATGTCATTGCTCGCGGCATTGTAGATATCTTGAGTTTGAATATCGACATCGTTTGGAATGCGGTTTTGTAAAGGTGCGCTTTTTTGTTTTTGAGTAGCGTTCTCAAAGTCGTGTTCTAATCTGTCATAAAATAGATACGCGTAGCTTGATTTGACGGCATCAAACAGCCGCTGTTGATAATTCATAAGACAAGCGGATGTTCTTTGTTCTTTACTTTTTGCTTGCTCCTCATCGAGTGGGGCGTTGGCAAAGTAGGGGTCAATCGGTGGCCGAGATAGCGCAGCGAGGCAGTCTGAAGATTCGGCTAATTGCCTTGCTTTGGCATAATGCAGCTCAGCGAAGATAGCAAGCGGCGAACGATAATTATCATCGAGGAGACTATCAGAGAGCTGCCCTAAACACAGATCAAAGTGCTGCAAACAGGCCGTTTCATTGAGACCAGCCGAGAGCAAGGTTGACGCGGTATTACTACTGAGTTTATTGTCTGAGACGATATTACCGCGTTGGCTACTAATGACTTTGGACTTGCTTTGCTGGCTTACAGATACCGTACTACAAGCGCTGACAAGTAGTGTAGAGGTAATAATAGTGATAGCCAAAAGCGCTTGTTTGTGAGCAGATGTTATAGCGTTTACAGCGTTACTTGCAACAGTCATAGCGAGTCTCAGTAGATAATCTCAATATAGAATAAAGACAGATTCGATAAGATAAAACCTCAAACAGTATAGCGCTAAAACAAAAAAAGCGCGCCTGCTTTATAGATAATAGTGAGTCACTACTCAATCACTATAAAGCAGGCGCGCTGTTAAAGCGGCGCTATAATCGACTGGCTTGATAACTAAAGTCAGCCTCAGCGACTAATATTATTTTAAACGACCGCTGTTTTAGATAATGCTATCTTTAACTGCCGATTAACTGGTCTGGTTGATACTATTCGGGCTGACATTGATATCAGGAGCGGGTAGATCCCAGATATAGTATTTCCCGTCTTCAATGAGTTTGATTTGTTGACGTATTACTTTATTATCTGGTACTTTTTGCTCGAGACGACGCAGGCGCGAGAGTGCTTCACTGCGGCGATCGCTTAACAGATCAGATTGAGCCAAGCTTTGTTCTGCTTCGGTATAGCCTAGGCCAACCGCTCGGTCAAGATACTTTTGACCTTCCTTAAAACCGCCGCCTTCTGAGAGCATCATGCCATATAAAAAGTTGGCCTCAGCGCTGTCAGGCTGAGCTTTGATTGCGCGATCTATATATTGACCACCGCGTACGGCATAATCTGAGCCCAAATCTAAGTTGCGGCCCATACCATTGAGCTTAGCGGCGCGAATTAAGACCTCATAAGAAGCGTCTGGCGCACTGGCAAAAGGCTCAATCCAATCTGCTAATACTTTAATCTTCTCGCGCGTGTAGTAGCGCTGTGAGCGGTTGGGGAAGTTTGGTGGATAGTGGCGCGCATTGGGCGAGACGTCTTCGATAAAATGATCAAGTAAGCTAACGTCGAGCCTATCTGCGCCTACACCGCGCTTGGTAGGGATAAGTACGGTTGAGATAAAGCTGATATCAGAGATAGTCGCTTGCGGCGCTGGGATATTGCGAAGCTGACCTTGGCTAATATCGATGCCCGTACTAGTGATAGGGCCACGCTGATACACGCGAGTAGCACGCTCCGACTCATTTGCTACGCTATTAGTAGCCGCGGCTGCTGGAGTCGCTACATTTGACTGCACCGGAATAGGCTGCGCGCCAGATTGAGTGTTGGCTGGCTGGGCACGGCGAATGATACGCTGACTTGAGTCCTTAGCGCTAGGCACGCTTGCGGTGACGCTATCAGGTGCTGCAAGGGCTGGGGTGGTCAACAGCATAGTACAAGCCGCTGCTAGAGCAGTCAGAGTTGCAAATTTGTGAGTTATATTGTGTTTCATAAAAACGGTTGCCTTTTAGTAGTCTCAAGGGAAAAGTGAGGTTTTCACTGATCTTAGTTTTGCTTATATGAATAAGTGTTTAGGTCAATGCAGTCAAAGCTATCAAAGCAGTTTATTTTTTCATACCCTAGCAATTAGTATCAGCGCTCGCAACGGTAGGATTGTTAATAATAATACTAAACATTATCTGGCAGACGTTATCCGTAAATCCTCTGCCATCGTTTGCAGCGCCAAGCTATGACTGCTTTACTTATATATGATAAGCAGCACTTTTCATACAATTCGCCATAAAACGCATACTGCGGCGTATCGGTGGTGCTAGCGCCGCACCGCCATTATCAAGGGCAAGCTGACGATGATGCAGCTCTTCGATGTCCATTTGCGCTAGTATCTCAC
The DNA here is from genome assembly GCF_040309765.1 of Psychrobacter sp. TB20-MNA-CIBAN-0197. Lineage (NCBI taxonomy): Bacteria > Pseudomonadati > Pseudomonadota > Gammaproteobacteria > Moraxellales > Moraxellaceae > Psychrobacter > Psychrobacter sp. TB20-MNA-CIBAN-0197. Next base: position 42,590 of record NZ_JBEOPC010000010.1, on the reverse strand, counting down.
GAGTACGCTGATCTTGCGCAGGCAGTTGGGCGATATGATCTTGTAGATGCTCACTGACTTGCGCTTCTGTCTCAGCGACAAACCCTAGACTGAACTCGTTAGAGATAGCTCCGGCCACCGCGCCCAAACCAAAGGACATGCCGTACCATAGCGGCGTAAAGACACTTGGGTGGCTACCAAGCTCATCAAGGCGAGTCTCGCACCAAACGAGATGATCGACCTCTTCAGTAGCAGATTGGTGCATGGCTTGCTTGACGGTCTCGTCTTTTGCGGTAAAGGCTTGACCATGATAGAGGCCTTGCGCGCAGACCTCACCGGTATGGTTGATACGCATAAGGCCTGCGACATGGCGAGATTCGGTGATGCTCAGCTCAGGAATCTCATCGCTACTCACAGGTAGGGGCCGAGAGCTTGGGTTTGAGTGCGGCACTACCGCTCGTAGCGCTTTATCAACGCTCAATAATAAATGGTCAATCTTTGAAAGAGGACGCGCTGTCATAAACAACTCCTAATAAAGTACGGTTTTCTACATTCATCTTACTGATTATCGACTGATACTATTAATATAGTCGATACACTCTAAAAATGTCATAGCGCTACTGGGATGAATTTTGCGCAGCCTCTGGGAACGCAGCACGCAAGTAAAATTTATACCAGTAGCGCGTTTAAATCCGTAAAAGTTTTACATTCAGCTAACTATACTAAAGCATTTAACCTTCATCATGGTTTTGTATGACAGCTTGCTGTTGATGCTTTTTGAGCTTTAAGTACAAAAAGGTGCCATAGCCAATATTTAATATGCCGGTGACCAAAAATAACTGCGGTAGTGTCAGCTGCAAGCTATTCAATACTACAATAGCAAAAATAGCAGAACCGACCATAAATATGGCATTAAAAATGTTATTAGCGCCGACTATACGCGCGCGATGACTCTTTGGCGCATAAGCTTGCATTGAGGCGTAAAGCGGCACAATATACAGACCGCCGCTAAACCCTAAGAAGAATAAGTCTACAAAAACACGCCAAGTTCCCGGTACTCCAAATAAGTCGCCAATTGTTAATAGAGTATCCCCAGCAGGCTGTATGTTCAGCCCTGATAAAGAAAAATAAAGATCAATTGCAAAAATACTTAAACCGGCAATGCCAAAGGGCAGTAGACGCAAACTAACCTCGTTTTTGGTCAGTCTCTTGCACAGCAGTGAGCCGATAGAGACCCCTACAGAAAACAAAGTCAGTAAAAATATCACGACTGACTCATCACCTTGTAAGATAACTTTGCTAAATTCTGGCGTCTGTGTCAAAAAAGTCGCGCCATAAAACCAAAACCAGCTATTGCCTAAAATAATAAAAAATAAAAAGGGCAGCGAATACAAGTAGCGAACCGTTGATAGGCTAGTGGTAAAAATATTCCAGTTGATATTTAGCTTCGGCTGCATGGCTGGCATGTGCGGAATACCGCGCGCAGCTAGATAACCTAGAGATGAGACCAAAAGCACAGTCGCGCTGATCCAGTATAGCGACTGCGGTAGCTGCGTTAATACTCCTGCGATAATCATCCCTAGCAAAATTGCCAAAGACGTACCCATCTGAAATAAGCCATTAGCGCCAACCAGCTCATCTTCTCGCATTGCTTGGGGTAGATAAGCATATTTAATAGGACCAAAAAAGGTAGAATGGGTACCCATCAAAAATAACGCCACAAACAGTAGCACATACCACTCAAACATAAAGCCAATAGCGGCCACTGTCATAATGACGATCTCAAGTATTTTTACCAAACGCGTGAGTTTGGATTTTTCAAACTTATCGGCGATTTGTCCGGCGAGCGCTGAGAATAAAAAGTATGGCAAAATAAAGAGCATCGCGGCTAAGTTGTTAAGAATGCTAACCTCAGCACCGAGCTGGCTTGCGGCCGTATAAGTCAGCACTAATATCAGTGCCTGCTTAAAAATATTGTCATTGAAAGCGCCCAAAAACTGGGTAAAAAACATGGCACTAAAACGCCGCCGCTTGAATAACTGAAACTGATTTGCCATGAGGCTTCCTATGAGCGAGTACTTTTAATCGTTTAAATAACCACAGATCAAGATAAAAACGGGTAGTCGGATAATGACGCTATCAGACGTGACCAGAGGCTACCATACGAGGGATAGCGGTTATGCTGTTGCTAATATGGTAATTATAAATAGTATCAATAACTTATTAAAATATATGATAGGTTTTATGATTTTAACCTCGTATAATAGCAAGGCTTTGGGGCAAATACATGTGTTAAATGCTATGATATGTTCGTGAGCTCAGTTATGATTTGTAAATTTTATAAGCCCTGATGCAGCAGTGATATTTTGATAATTATCAGCCTCTACATCGTTAAGTGTGCATCGTTTTCGCTATATCAATAGGTTCGCTTTACAAGGCTATAAACAGGCTTTTTAGAGCGTTTGTTGACCGTTACGCTAGGCTTAAGTGGCCATATTAGATGATAGGATAGTATTAGTCATGAGAAGTAACCCCTCATTGCATCACGCTTCAATGACCGCTTCGATACTCGTGTCGGAACCTTGTGTATCCAGCACGGCCCTGTCATCTACCTCTAATCGGTTAGCGCTAATCGGCGCGCATGCTCAGCACACAAGCATTGGCGTACGTCACCATTTTGCCCGAACCGCTTTATTTAGCGCTGTCGCTAGTGTTTTGGTTGGTGTTGGGATGGCCTCTGCCAGTGCCGCTGAGACCGACCCTCGCGCAGAGGCGGCACAAAGCCCTACAGCGTCTAACCCGCAAGTAGAAGTCCAAAACAACTCTCAGAGCACTTCACAAACCAATGTAGCGCAGGATGGTTCAGACGATAGCCTTATTGATTTTGACTCAGAAGCGGAGCTTGATGCGGCTTTAGAGGCTTTGCGCCTAAGAAGAGATTTTGAGCAGGGAGAAGTCGATAAATCCGTACTCGATGAGTTCAGTGAAGAAGTCAGCCAAGATGGCGATATTAATACTAGTGAGATAAATACTGGCACGGACGCTGAAAACAATAATAGTAATGAAGCGGATGTATCGCCAGTCAGTAACAATGATTTTGATAGCGATGCCGAGCTGCAACGACAGGCAACGGCGATACAGCAGCAAGGGTATCAGATGATGACTCCCGAACAGATTGATCGGGAACTTGCGGCTTTGGACGCTGAGAATGACTCTTTTATGGAGAGTACGAGTAATGGCAACACCGACGGTTTAGATGATGTTTTTGATGCAGGGTTTAGTAGCGACCCAAACAGCTTTGATAGTAATAAGGTAGACAGTCAATTCGATAGTTTTAATGACCGTACTGTTTTAAATGACGAAGGCTTTAATGCGCCTATTGCCCGACTTGATAGTCAGCAATTACCTTTAGGATTAGATCCAAAAATCGACTCTGCGACTTTGCCTACGCCCAACAATCTTGAGACTTTAAACCGCGCACAAACTCCAGAAGAGCAGGCACAAACAGCAGAGATAATGGCGCGTCCTATTGAGGTGAGCGACTCTGTTAGTAGTGGCCGAGTCGATGACGGTGCTGACATCACTGAGAAAAACAATCCTGAGCAGATATTAGCGCAGCAAGACAATCGTTCAGTGACAGGTGCTGATGATACTATCGCTGAAGCACAAATCGAGGCCAGCGATGGCGAGGTGGCTGATGATCAAAATAGTGATCAAAGCGGCGATCTTAATCCTGATGACTATCTGCCAGATTATCAAGCACAGGACAATGCTGACGCCGTCGCAGAAGGCGTGACTCAAGCGAATAATTCTAAACCATTAGCTCGCAATGAAGGCGGTATTGTCAAACGTTTGTATAATCGCCTATTTAACGGCGGCGTAGCAGCGTTGCCGCGTGTTGAGACCACGGTTTATCTGCAGCAAGACGCAGATAGAAGCCCTAACAATGCTACCAATGATGCGGCTCAGGGTACGCCAAGACTGATCAAGGCTGATGAAGATATTCAGCCGATTAATAATATCAAAGCTGCTATCGATGATACTACCGTTCAGTCGGTCACTGACTTCACCGCAGCCCTGCCACGCCTGCGAGAGACCGCTCTGAATGCGGCAAAAGCTGTAGGCTATTATGATATTTCTCTCAAACTACGTCAGCCGGATGCCAACAGTATCGATGTGATCATCGAAAAGCTGGGTGAACCGGTAATTGTCGATAGCCGTATCGTCGATGTCCGTGGTGAGGGCGCCGAGCAAGCCGAGTTTAAAACGCTAGAAGAGACAGCGCTGCCAGCAGAGGGCGATGTCTTTAACCATAGAGTTTATAAAAATAGTAAGGCTGCTCTTGAGGCTCTAAGCCGCACTTATGGCTATTTTGATGAGAATTGGCTGAATAAATCGGTCGACATCATCTTGCCAGATAATAAAGCCGATATATCACTCGTTTATGATACTGGGGTTCGTTATGACTTCGATGACGTGGTGTTTTTTACGTACGATGAGGCGACAGGCACCCTCACGCGCGACCCTGATAAGCTACCCGTAGAGCTGCCTTTACTGCGTCAGTTGCTACACTTTGAAGCTGGTGATCCTTTTTATCGTCCCGATGTGACCAAGTTAAGTAATGATCTAGCGGCAACGCGCTACTTCAATACGGTCAACGTTGAGAGCTTATTGCCACCCGATGAGCTGAGTGCTGGCAGTACGCTAGCTTTTGATAATACTGCTAATCAGTCAGATAATGTAGAAGATGGCGATTTAGACATTGATGTTAAAGAAGGGGCAAACGTAGGCGCTGGCGATACTGATCTCATTGGCGAGAGCCGTGACAATCTTAGCAGTGATGAGGATGATTCAGAGGTTGTTGCTGAAAGCCTTGAGGCGAACAGTGGCACTACCGTTGATGCCGCTGATATCGCTCCTATTGAGTTCCAAGTCGATGAACAAACGCAAAATAAATTACAAGAAGTCAAAGCCAAAGCCAATCGTTTAAGTAGCCTACCTAATGATCGGGTATTGGATGAAAAGGACGAAAAGGCTGAGAACTTCTTAGGAAAAATCAGCGACTCAATCAGTAATATTGCCGAGAAGATATTCCCTGAAGAAGAAACCATTTTTGATGAGGATTTTGTACCGCCAACTTTAGCCAATCGTATTACCCCTGAAGAGGTTTTTGAAAGTAAAAAAGTGCCTTTGTACGTCTTTGTCTCCGCAGATAAGCCGCGTGATGCTCAGATTGGTCTGGGTTATGGTACTGATACCGATATCCGTGCTACTGCAAAGATTGACTATAATTTGGTTAATCGTCAGGGCTACCAAGCCGGCGCGGAAGTAGAAGCCTCACGCATCAGTAAAAACGTGACTGTCTATGGTAGTCGCCCTTGGAAGCATCCGCTCAATGATAAATTAGAGGCGCGTCTGACTTATGAAGAGGAAGTCATCGATCAAGGTGAAGGGAACTTTGATCTATCGACTAATACTGTAAAGGCAGCTTTGGCTAGAAATATTCGTAAAGAGAGCGGCTGGAATAGGAGCTATTCGGTACGTTATCGGTTAGATGAGCTCGAAACTGGGGTTGACGATACAAAGTTAGAAGATCTACCGGTACGTTTCACCTCTTCAAGACCTACGCAGCAAGCTTTGTTGTTTGGTTACGGTATTAATAAAACCGACGTCAACAATGCTATCAATCCTACCAGCGGCTATCGTCAGTATTATGGTATCGAAGCCGGCGCTGAGAGCGTACTTAGCGATACTGATCTGGCGATTGTGCGCGCCGGTGTCAGCGGTATTTATAGCTTTGGTGAGGATGATAAGCACCAAGTGCTAGGCGGCTTCAATACCGGGTATATTTGGGCGGATGACTTTTATGAAGTGCCTTATAAGCTACGCTTCTTCGCCGGCGGTGATCAGAGTATTCGCGGGTATGATTATGAGAGCTTATCACCGTTAGAAAACGGTTATCTGACTGGTGGACAGATTCTCGCCGTCGGTAGTGCTGAATATAACTATGAATTTAGACCGGGTTTCCGCGGGGCATTATTCACCGATGTGGGTAATGCTTATGATAAAGACTTCAAAACTGATACTAAAGTAGGGGTCGGCGTTGGTATTCGCTGGGCGTCGCCTGTTGGTGTGGTGCGAGTCGATGTGGCAGCTGGGGTGACAGAGGATAGTATTCCGGTGCGTTTGCATTTCTTTATCGGCTCGCCGTTATAAGCGGATGCATAATTAAGTCTTTTAACTAAGAACTTATAACTAAGCTAAACGAGAACCCAAGCAAGGCTCGCAGGCGAAGAGCTAATAATTTTTTACTTGATTGAGTGTCATGTTGAATAATAAAACCCCACCTAACGACCCGTCGTCTAAAGATCCTGCGCAACGAGATGCCCACGCGGTGCGTCGGTGGTATCCGCTATCTTTTTTGCTAAAGCTGCTAGCATTGATTGCTATTGTCTTAGTTGTGATGTTCGCGGTGTTTTTTTATGCAGCAGGTACGGATGCAGGCACTAAGTTTTTATTAGAAAAAGTCGGTAGCGAAACGGGCGTCAAGCTCAAATATGGCAGTGGTAACCTGCGTGACGGTATTATGGTCACTGATATCGATCTTAAGGCTACCGAAGATCTTGAGATTAAAGTAGACCAGGCTTACGTCAAAATAGGCTGGCGCGCTGTATTTGCTAAAGAAGTACACTTACGTGATGCCGATATCCAGCGTATTGAGATTATCAATACTAAGCCGCCAACCGGTGAGCCGTTCGATTATAAGACGCTTGAGCTACCAGTCAATCTGCGTTTCGACCAAGCCAAAATCAAAACTATCGTCTATAAGCAAGTGACTAAAGAGCCGGTCATCGTTAACGATATAGCGGCAAGGGATTTGACTTGGGTCGGCAGTCAGGTCACAGTTGACAGTGGTAAGCTCTTTTATAGTGATATTGTAAAAGTCAGTGCGCTACAAGGTGAGATCGACCTACAAGGCGACTACCCCTTAGATCTAAGCGCTATTGTTGAAGTCAGCGCCCTTGAAAAAGCTTATATAGATCCGCTCAATGTCAAAGCAACTGGTACTCTAAAACGTACGATAGGTAAAGTGCGCAGCCGCTACAATGATAGTGATGTCAGCGGCGAGTTTGTCGCACAAGGGCTAGATGAAGGCTCACCGTTTGAAGCGAAACTGCGCTGGGATGATGTACTGATACCGTATGCTGATGCGCAAAATATCCATCTAAAAAGCGGTATGGCGACTGCTTCTGGCGTGGTTTCGGATATTAAACTGCGCATCAATACGGAGCTGACCGCCAAAGACATACCTTCAGGCCGTTATAAAGGCCGCGCGGTGATTGCCAATAGTCAGCTGCGTATCGATCGCTTAGATGCTGATGTGCCCGCAGGACGGCTAACCTTGCAGGGGATATTGGACTGGAGCGAGAGCTTCGATGCCAAAATTCGCGCTGTAGGCAATGGCTTTGATATCCGCCAAGCGATTCCAGATGAGTATAGCGACTTTAAGGCTTATGCGCCGCAGACGCTTAATGGTCGACTATCGCTACATTATCAACAAAAAAACCTCAGCAATAATCTGCAAGTTGATGCCGATTTGCGTCAGCGTGATGGCGAGCATATCAACGCTAATATTGTCCGCGGTAAGCTATCTGCCAAATCTAAACAGCCAGCGCCTATGTATATCGATGCTAGATGGCAGAACTTGACCCGCCGTGATGTGCCAAGTATTGGCAATATCGATAGCCCAAGCGGCCGCGCTGATGTCATCGTGCGCGGCTCAAACTTATCTGTCGATGCCAATGCTGTCATCAATGAATTAAATGCCGCGCCAAAAGGCAATTATGATGTCCGCATTCGCAAAAATGCTAATGTCATCGATATCAATCGTCTCAACTATCAGGGCATCGTTGGCGACTTATCTGGCACCGGGCAAATACAACTCGCCACCAATCAGCGCCCGCTGACTTGGCAGGTGGATGCGCGTACCAACGGCTTGTTGCCGAAACAATATCGTAGTGATCTGCCGCTTGAGCGTTTAACAGGTAACCTGAGCGCGCGCGGCCGCCTGCTAAATATCCGCAAAAACGGCGTCAAAGGTCAGCGGCATATTGTCAATATTACGAGTACCGACCTACAAGCAAAGCTAGACGCTAGTCAAGACCAGCGCGCTATCGGCGTTACTGGTAATGGCGACGCTGAGATAGACCTTATCGGCGGTGAGCTGTCAGTGTTTGACGTACGCTTCGATGGCCGCATTGATACTCAAGATGTACCCGATGGTTTGTTATCGATAAGCGCAGCAGGCACACCAAAGCTTATCAGCGTTCGCAAACTGGATTACAGTGGTGAAGCTGGCGCAGTGAACGCAAAAGGCGTCATCGATCTGCGTGATAATATTGGCTGGAGCGTCACAGGACGTTTTGATAACTTCGATGTTGGTTACTTTCTTCCTAATAATCCGGCTATTTTGACCGGAGATTTGGTTACTAGTGGTGAGTGGCAACAGCCCGCGAGTACAGCGGCTAATAGCCAAGGTAAGCTGCAGCGCTTTGCTGTCAATTTTGATGGCGTTTTAGATGCTGAGCAGCTGCCAGCAGGCAAGCTGACGATTGATGCAAGTGGCGATGCGCAGCTGATTCGTATTAAGCGCTTTCGTCATGTAGGCGCGGCCGGCAGTATCGATGCTAAAGGTAGCGTGGACGTACGCCAAGGCATTGCTTGGGACATCAACGCCACTATGGATCGCTTCAACTTAGGGTACTTTTTAAAAGACACGCCAAGTACCATCACCGGCAGTATAAAAACTGATGGACGCTGGGGCGAAACCCAGCAGGTTATCAACTTACAGCAGATTAATCTGCGCGGCATGCTCAAGGGTCAACCACTAAGTGCCAAAGGTAGTTTGTCTGCTAAGCTTAGCTTACCCAAGGACTTAGGCAGCTATTTTGAACGCCTGCAAGCTCAGGATAGCGAAACGCAGTACAAGCAAGTGAACGCTTTAATTGATAGCCTTGATGCCAATGATTTAGTGCTACGGTGGGGCGATAACTACTTAACTGCTAACGGTAATGCTAAGCAGCTACAAGCCAAAATCAATATCACAAGCCTAGATCAGTTATCTGACCAGCTCGCCGGTAAGGTTAGCGGCGGGGCCACTCTATCGCAGCCCGCAGGCCAAGCCTTGCCAACGATTTACGTGGACTTAGTGGGTGAGCGCATTGCCTTGCCAGGGTTTGTTTTACGTCAAGGGCGCGTGCGCGGCAAGTTAGTGAATCTCGCAAATAGTCCAAGTCAGCTGATAGTCAGTGCTGAAGGCTTAGATGCCGCTGGTCAAAGCTTCCAAAAGGTCAAAGCGACCTTCAATGGTACTGAGCAGGCACACGTGGTCAATCTCGATGTGGCCAATGATGAGCTTAACGTCTTAGCGCGCTTAAAAGGCGGCTTCAATCGCGACGAGCTGATATGGCGCGGCGCAATAGGAAATGGTAGCGTCAAATCTAAATATGCCACGCTCAACCAGCTACAACCGGCGCAGCTTATCTTAAACTTGCCTCAAGGCGAAAGCAATCCGCTAAAAGTACAGCTGGCAGCACATTGCTGGCAGGCCGCTGATCAAAGTGGCAAGCTGTGCTTACGGGAGAACCTAATCGCCTCAGCCGATGCCGGTCAAGTCAATTTAGCGATACAAAATCTTGATACCTCCCTATTTTCAGTATTTTTGCCTAAAGATATCGATTGGCAGGCGAAGATCAATGGCAAAGCTGTCGTTGGTTGGCAACAGGGCCGTGCTCCTACTATTAACACCACTTTATATTCGGACAACGGCAAAATCGGTCTGATTCAAGATGGTGATTTGGCTCCAGTGAGCTTACCTTATAAGCGCGTCTCGCTGATTGCGTTATCGGTCCCTGAAGGTGTCAAGCTGCGTACAGATATCAACACTGGTCGCGGTGCCCGTGGCTATGCCGAAGTCATTGTGGATCCGTATAAAGATCCTAAACCTATCTCCGGCGCTTTGGTATTAAATGAGCTAAATTTAGCGATATTTAAACCTTTCTTCCCAGGTATGCGTGTGCTTGAAGGGAATATCACCATGGCAGGTGGCCTTGGCGGTACTCTAACCAAGCCGCAGTTCTACGGCGATGTCAAACTCGCTGATGGTCGTATCGCTATGCTTGGGTTACCGGTGAATCTTACTAATGTCAACACCACCGCCAAAATCCGCGGTACAGAGGCGGTGATAGACGGTAGCTTCAATAGTGGTACGGGTACCGGTGAGCTTACCGGTACGGTAAACTGGCAGCAAGAGCTACAGGCCAAACTCAGTATCATCGGTGAGCGTCTAGTGCTGACTCAGCCGCCGCTACTCTCAGCAGAGGTCAATCCAGACATCGATATCATCGTGCGTCCAAATGACAAATACGTCAATATTGAAGGCGCTGTCAGTATACCTACTGCGACGATCCGTCCTCCTGAGGCCAGCGAAGATATCATCACCCAGACCGAAGATGCAGTGGTGCTCGATAGGCGTCTAATCGGTAATATTGATGAAGTACTGGCGGTGTCTAAGCCTTGGTCGATCAACGCCGATATCGGTGTCGATTTAGGCGATGATATCAATTTCCGCGGTTTTGGTGCGGTTATTCCACTGGCAGGCGCCATTAATATCACTCAAAATGGTAGTGGCGTCATGCGCGCTAAAGGTGTCGTACAAGTCTCGAAGCGTACTAGTATCGATGCTTTTGGCCAAAGCTTAGAGCTGAATTACGGACAAATACGCTTTAACGGCGATGTCATGAAGCCTGATCTTAGCATCGAAGCGGTCAAAATCATCGATGATAATATCGTTGGTGTCCGCATCAAGGGCGATACTGAAAATCCAAATATTATCGTCTTTAATAATGCCGGACTGACGCAGCAACAAGCAATGAATGCTTTGGTGACAGGACGTATTAATGACGGTAGCCCCAGCCAAATCAGTGAGCAGGGCTTTAAGTCGCAAGTGACCAATAACTTAGCCGCTGCCGGTCTTAACTTTGGCTTGAGTGGTACGCGTAGTCTCACCAATCAGATCGGCCAAGCTTTTGGTTTCCAAAGCTTAACCGTTGATGCTTCAGGCAACAGTGATGACACTAATGTCAACGTTACCGGTTATATCTCGCCTGATTTGTATATTCGTTACGGGGTAGGGGTGTTCAATGCTGAAAATAGTCTGTCAGTGCGGTATCAGTTGACTCGCCGTGTCTATTTAGAAGCGACCTCCGCTGCTGAAAACGCGGTGGATGTGGTCTATAGTTGGCAGTTCTAATACCAATAAAAAACGCCTTTATTTAAAGGCGTTTTTTATTGATTCAAGCTAGGGCGTGTCCCTATTTTAAAAATGGTGATAAAAATGAGATAAATCGCAGGCAAACAAGGAAAATAGCGCAGGTAATATCAAGATATTGACCAGCTATTTGACACCGTTTGCCAAAGATTTAGCCATTTTTAGCCCGTTTAGTCATAAACGCTTGAATTAGGGACACGCCCTAATACTGACTTGGGCGAATATGAGCTAAAACAGCGCAATAAGCTCAGTAACTAGTGAGTTAAAAGCTACTCGATTAAAAATTACTTGGCCAAAAGCTGCTTGATTAAAAACCACTTGGCCAAAAGCTACTTGGTCAAAATCAAACGATTATTTCGAGTCAAGCGCAGACGATATTCTTCCCCCTCATGCTCTATACGCACCTCTTTGGTCAAAGCAAATAAGTGCTGCGACTGCAGGGTAGGTAGACGATTGTCACGGTTGTTTAGATAGCGAGAGATGACCAGACTCATAATGAATTCCTTTTGATAGTAAAATAGAGCGTTAATAAATGAATTAACTTAACGATAATAATTATCATTTACATCCATGGTTTTTGCAAGTGCTTTTATGAATTAAATCATCTTTAGCTTGATAATTGATTCAGTTATAGATGATGCTTCTCCTCAATAATAACTGTTTTAAGATAACGGCCGTTTAATAGCGGTAAATACTTTGAATATCTTTGAATATCAGGGACTATCATGCCAAATAACTCTAATCCTATTTCTAATCAACCTCTAGCTAAATCCTCAAAAGTCGTCAATGTCGCGGTAGCTGTTATTCATTATCAGCAGCAGTATCTACTTGGCTACCGCAAGCGGGAGCAGCATCAAGGCGACCGTTATGAGTTCGTGGGCGGCAAAATAGACATTAATGAAACTCCAGTTGCCGCTTTGATACGCGAGGTCAAAGAAGAGACCGGCTTTGATATTGCTGGCAATGTCATTCTCAAGCTTGGGCGGCTGCATCATGACTATGGTGACAAACAAGTCTGCCTTCATGTCTATAAAGTTAAGCTTAGCGCTGAGCAGTATCAGTATTACAAGCAGCAAGAGTATGGACTAGAAGCGCAAATGCTGACGTGGGCCGATAAAGATCTATTACTCAATAATCATTATCCGCTGCCCGCTGCCAACCGAACTATTTTGGCTTGGCTCAAGCTGCCCAAGTGTATGGCCATCACTTACCCATTAGCGCACTTTGAGACGCCAGACTCAGGTGACAGTTTAGCCACTGAGCCAGCTCAAAGGTGGCTGAAGTATCATCAGCAGCAGCTCTCGTATCAAGGCTGGAGTTATTTACGTCTTAAGCTCGCTCAATCGAATAATAATACTGATAAAGAGGCCGAAATCATTACGCAATTACTGGCGATTAGAAGCGATATTAGCGCTATCGTCCCTTACCGCTTACGCAAAGCTATAGATTTTAATCATCTAGATGATTTGAAAAATGACAATATAAGCGCGAGTACTAATCAACCGACTTTAAACCAAGACAACTTACCAATATCTGCCTATCACTTGACGCAAACGGAGCTGATGGCTTGGTTTAGTCAGTATCAAAAGCAGTCTAGTCATTTAGATAGCGGCGCAGATAGCAATGACGATCTTAGCTATGATTCTAGCTCTAATCGCGCTACTGCCGAGGTAAGTTGCCGTTTTGACTTAGACCTACTCAATACTAGTGATCAAAACACTACCGGGCTGATTATTAGTTGTCATGACGCTGAAAGTATCGCTGCCGCCAATCAATTGGCTAATTTGCGCCTAACGCTTTCATTAGCGCCAGTTATTGCTATCTTTTTATCCCCTGTACTAGACACCCAAACTCATCCGGAGCAGACACCGCTTGGCTGGCAGCAGTGGTCTGCACTGGCTGCGCTCGCTGATGTACCGGTCATTGCTTTGGGCGGTTTATCACCAGCGATGAGCGATTTGGCGACTATAAATGGCGCAAACACCGTTGCAGGTATCCGCAGTTTTCAAGAAGGAGTCTAATCATACCGGTAAAACATTACTTATATTTAATAAATGGCAACTATCTGGTTACTATGTATTTGATAGCGTTAATAATTTTGGAGTATTTTACAAACCGTAGCTTTTTCATACATAGCCTCACTACTTATTTTGCCTACTCATCCTTATTATTGACGGCACAAATATCAAAGTAGTGTCTTATTAATAGACCTCAATAAATGAATAAATACGGTAACCCTATGCCTATGAAAGCCAATACCTCCACTAAGTCCGACCCGTATGATCGCTCATACGATAGGCAGGCGAATGGTCATCAGGTTAAAAATAATCACAATTCGCTCGCTAGCAAAACACCGGCAAACGATAGCTATTTGTCAAAATCAGACTTATCGAAGTCGAGTGCGAATAGCTCGGTTGCAAGTAATGATGCCAGCTATGCTTATGAGCAAGATGACCTGCCAGCTTATCACTTCAGTGAATCGGCTAGTGCTCCTAGTCGCTCTGGTGATGTCAGCTGTGGCTATAAAAAAGCCACGCCAGTTGCTAAAAGTACTCTAATGAAAAGTACCCTAATATCTGACGAAGAAGAGATGCTATTGCACTATATGCAGAACAATACTCAGTCGACTGATAATAAGAAAAGTAGTGCTAACACTACAGAACGACAGGATGCGCTGCAAAACAAGCAAGATATATTAAAACAAGAAGTCATCAATACTACTAATAGTGAGCCAGAGGTCGATGGAGTGCTAGATAATCCAGATTTGGCTCATAAACAGCTGCACCAGAATCAAAGTGCTATAAATACTACTGTTAAAGTTTCGGAGAGAGTTTTTATGTCCAGTCTTCTTAAGCATACTGGTATTGCTTTAGCTATTATTATTCCGCTAGCCGCGTTTTCAGCTTACGCTGCGACTCCTGAGCAGACAGTAACTGCTGCTAAGAACATGAATAATACTGAAGATCAAACAACAGAGATAAATATTGATCCCAAGAACATTATCCATAAGTCAGCGACTCAGCCTACGACAGTGGATAGCGTGGACTTGGATAAATACGCTGGTACTTGGTACGAGATAGGACGTCTGCCGATGTACTTTCAGCGTAATTGTGCAAGTGATGTAACCGCTAACTATACTGAAAAAGCCGATGGCTCTGGCATTATTGTGACGAATAAATGTCTGGATAAAGACGGCTCGCAAACTGTGGCTGAAGGCTTAGCTAAGCCTGCTGATGCTACTGGCAGCAAACTGAAAGTAACTTTTTTGCCTACTTGGATTCGCTGGTTGCCTATCGGGCGCGCTGATTACTGGGTACTAGCGCGTGATACTGACTATCAAACGGCGTTAGTGGGTACGCCAGATAAAGACTATCTGTGGTTGCTGGCACGCTCGCCCAATGTGACTCAGCAAACCTATGCAAAGTACCGTCAGATCGCTCAGGACCAAGGATACAATCTTAAAGAGTTTACCTTAACGCCTCATGCGAATCAGACTGTTAACTTGATTCCTTAGTAGCGACTAGGTTATGTTGTTTTGGGTAAAACGGTTATTACTGGCAAAACTAAGTGTTTTAGGCTAAAATCTACGCCATTTATTGCCTTTGATTCCGCTATTATTTGTAGCGCTTACCAAAGGATAATTAACGAACATTTTCTACCTCTTTTTTATTGTTTTTTATTTACTGACTATTCATTTACTGATTATAAGGATGCTTCCTGTGAGCAATGCTGATACCTTACGCCAATTACATCAAGACCAGTTAAGCCAATATAATAACCAAGAGCAACAAGCGATTGAGCTGATGGGTGTACTCAATACTCTTTATAATGAGCAAGATGTACAAGTCACTTTATTTGGTGAGACATTAGATACCAGCTCAGTAGGGCAAATATTAGCGCTACATCAAAAGACGGCGACTCGCAATAATAATGGTCAAGCAGTGACTATTGCTGATACGCTAGCCATCGTAAAAACATTAGCACAAAGCGATGTGACTGCAGCAAGCGTAGATGTCGGTCAGCTTATCGCTAGTGACAGCGATGTACAACAAGCGCTACAAGGGGCTAGTGCTAATGGAGCGACTAACGATGCAACTGACATTGTGCTCTACGGGTTTGGCCGTATTGGACGTATCCTCACGCGTTTGTTATTAGCGCAGGCCTCAAGTGCTAAAGGCTTACAGCTAAAAGCTATTGTCGTGCGCCCTGCACCTGCAGGCGATCTAGCTAAGCGTGCTTCGCTGCTTGAGCGCGACTCTATCCACGGCGGCTTTACCGGTAGTGTGAGCGTTGATGAAGCCAATAACGGCATCTTAATCAATGGTCGTTTTGTTCAGGTCATCTATGCCAAAGACCCAAGTGAGATTGACTATACCGCTTATGGTATCGACAACGCATTGGTTATTGATAATACGGGTATCTGGAAAGACGAAGACGGCTTAGGTAAGCACTTACAGTCTAAAGGCGTACAAAAGGTACTACTAACAGCTCCTGCCGGCGGCGATATCAAAAACGTCGTTTATGCGGTAAATAGCGACACTATTGGCGATGACAAAATCGTCAGTGCGGCAAGCTGTACGACTAACGCCATTACTCCGACGCTCAAAGTGTTAAACGATGAGTACGGCATCGAGAACGGTCATGTCGAGACTATTCACTCCTTTACCAATGATCAAAACTTGATTGATAACTATCATAAATCTGATCGCCGTGGTCGTAGTGCGGTACTGAACATGGTAATCACTAGTACTGGCGCGGCAAAAGCTGTGGGTAAAGCTTTACCAGAGCTTAGCGGTAAATTGACTGGTAATGCCATTCGTGTACCGACGCCAAACGTCAGCTTAGCGATCTTAAATCTGAATTTAAAAACTGCGCCAAAAGATGCTGACGCTCTTAACCACTTCCTACGTGATATGGCCAATAGCAGCACTTGGCAAGCACAAATTGCTTATACGGACTCTACCGAAGCTGTTTCTACTGATTTTGTAGGGACTAAGCATGTGGGTATCGTTGATGCACAAGCGACTATCGTTACTGATAATCATGCTACGGTTTATATTTGGTATGATAATGAAGTCGGTTACAGCACCCAAGTCTTACGCGTAGCAGCGCAGATGGCTGGTATCAGCTACACGCAAATTCCAGCGTAACGCTTGCTTGCGTAGACTGGTCAGGCTGTCAGATAATAGTGAATCATAACGAATAAGCATCGTTGTTAAGCTATATCAGGTCGCCTATAAGACACCCGATAGTCGCATTGGTTATCGGGTGTTGTTGGTATTATGGTTTATAACCTTATAGTGTATGATTGGACCTGAGCAGTAGGCTGTGAATGGCCAAGACGTTTAGCAGTATTTATATTTAGCAGTACTACAATAGTAAATTAAGGAAGGTAACATGCGATTTATTGATGAAGCCGTCGTAACGGTAAAGGCAGGTGACGGTGGTAACGGAATCGCCAGTTTCCGCCGAGAAAAATACGTCCCTCGTGGTGGTCCTGATGGTGGTGATGGTGGTAAAGGCGGCGATGTTTATGTCATCGCTAACGACAACACCAACACTTTAGTGGATTATCGTTATACTCGCCGCCATGATGCCAAGCGTGGTGAGAACGGCCATAGCAAGAACTGCGCCGGCAAAGGCTCTGACGATATCTACTTGCCAGTCCCTATTGGGACGACTATCATTGACACTGAAACTGATGAAGTCATTGGCGATTTGACCGAAGTGGATCAAACTCTACTGATCGCCAAAGGTGGTGATGGCGGTTTGGGTAATACCCACTTTAAGAGCTCAACCAACCAAGCTCCGCGTAAAGCGACCTCAGGTTTTGAAGGTGAGCTAAAGGTACTTAAGTTCGAGCTAAAAGTAGTAGCTGATGTCGGTTTAGTCGGTCTGCCTAATGCCGGTAAGTCTACCTTTATCCGTCAGGTCTCTGCCGCTACACCAAAAGTCGCTGATTATCCTTTTACTACGTTAGTGCCGAATTTAGGGGTGGTTGATATCGGTCGTCATCGCTCCTTTGTGATGGCAGATATTCCGGGTCTGATTGAAGGCGCCTCAGACGGGGCAGGGCTTGGTATTCGCTTTTTAAAGCATGTGGCCCGTACGCGCCGCCTATTACACATCGTAGATATTCAGCCGCTTGATGGTAGTGATCCTGTTGAGAACGCCAATGTCATCTTAAATGAGCTCGAGCGTTTTTCACCGGAGCTGGCCAACTTACCGCAAATTTTAGTGCTCAATAAAATCGATCAGATTGTAGACGAGACTGAGCTCAATGAGCTGTGTACGCATATCGTCGCTGAGCTTGGCTGGACGGGTATTGTGTTTCGTACCTCAACCCTTACCGGCGAAGGCGTCGACGCGGTTAAGTATCATCTGATGAATGAGATCGAGCGCGAGCGCGAACGTGAGTTCGAGGATCCTATTTTTGCTGAAGAGCAAGCCGAGCGCTTTGAGCGTTTAGAGAGTGAGGTGCGCCGCAACACTGAAGCACAGCGCGAAGCTTACCGCGCCGCTCGTAAAGCGCAGCGTGAAGGAACTGATATTAATGGTGAGAATCTAACTGACTTTGATGATGACGACGATGACGGCGTAGAAGTGGTTTATGTTCCTTAACTAAGATGCGATAGCCACAAATACACTAGTCATAAAGACAACAGCCATAAATGCGCCGATAATCATATATTGGTTCACTAACTGGTGAGTTGATAGATTTTGATACAACAGTGCTCAACACTAAGGAGTAAACGTGTTAGATTTAGCGCTAAAGGATTTGAGTAGTCACTTTTCTCAAAAACTTTAACAGCGTGATGTAAATATTAATACAAGTAGCAATAATATAAGTACCAATCCCTAGGCACCATTCATAGAAAGGAGTTTTTTATGGCAGTTGACAGCGAACAAACGACAGAAGAAGCAAGGTTTATTAAACAATCCCGCAACTTTGATATTCAGCGCGTTATTGTCAAGATCGGCTCATCGTTATTGACTAATAATGGTCGCGGGCTTGATCGAACTGCTATTTATGGTTGGGCAAAACAGATTGCCAAACTGCATAACCAAGGTATGGAAGTGTTACTGGTGTCATCAGGTGCTGTGGCTGAAGGCGTAGTACGGATGAATCTAGAAGAGCGTCCCAAGAAGCTTATGGCACTACAAGCTTGCGCTTCTATCGGTCAGATGGGTTTGATCGAAACTTGGTGGTCAGCGCTGATTCAGCATGGCGTCCAAAGCGCGCAGCTACTACTAACTCATGATGATCTATCTAACCGTAGCCGTTATTTGAATACTGGCGGCGCTTTAACTCAGTTGTTAGAGTGGCGCGTACTACCGGTCATTAATGAGAATGATACGATCACCATTGATGAGATTAAATTCGGTGACAACGATACTTTAGGGGCGATGTCAGCGGCCTTAGTCAATGCTGATCTATACATCATCTTAACCGATCAAGACGGGGTGTTTACCGATAACCCGCGCGACAATCCCGATGCGAAGATGATCCGTCAAGAGCGAGCGATGGCTGATTATTTGTTTGACATCGCTGGTGATGGCGGCAAACTTGGGCGCGGCGGTATGCTGACGAAGATTCGCGCAGGGCGTCTTGCAGCCATGGGCGGTTGCCCAACTGTGATCGTCAGCGGTGCCATTGATGATGTGATTACTCGTGTGGTCTCAGGCGAGGCGTTAGGGACTTTATTGACTACCAATGAAGCGGACAAAATCATCGCTCGTAAACAGTGGCTTGCCGCGCATCTACGTATGGCGGGTAGTTTAATCGTTGATGCTGGCGCAGCTAAAGCACTCGTTGAGCAAAATCGCAGCTTATTACCCGTTGGGGTGGTAGAGGTACGTGGTGGTTTTGATGAGGGTGATGTCGTCGAAATCGTGCATCAAGATACCAATGAGCGAATAGCGGTTGGCCAAGTCAACTTTTCTTCACATGAAGCTCAGCGCGTAGCACGTGAGCGTACTGAGCAGTTTGACAAGATTCTTGGTGATAAAGATGAGCGTATAGTTATGGTGCACCGCGACAATTTAGCTTTAACTTCATAATGTTTGATTAATACGTCATATTTGATTTTTTGTAGGGCAGGTTAGCGATAGTATAACCTGCCTTAAGTTTAACGTTTTTGTTGAGCTACTTGGTATTTGCTTTACCACTTAGGCGACAATAAAATTTTATAATAATACCTATTTCTACTTTGGAGATTTGTCAATGAGTGTTTCAGACAATAGCCGTTCGCCTAAGCACGAATTTGCACCCCTAAAAAACGACAGATTGCTGCGCGCCATGCGTTTTGAGCCGATAGATACCACTCCAGTATGGATGATGCGTCAAGCAGGTCGTTATTTGCCAGAGTATAAAGCAACCCGCGCGGAAGCGGGCGACTTTATGAGCTTATGTAGAGATACGGCGCGTGCGACAGAAGTTACTGTGCAGCCCCTGCGTCGTATGGATTTAGATGCGGCTATTTTGTTTAGTGATATCTTGACGATTCCGGACGCTATGGGCTTAGGCTTGTATTTTGAAACGGGCGAAGGTCCTAAATTTAAGCATCCTATTCGCCAGCAAGCCGATCTTGATCGTTTGCCAACCTTAGATGCCAATGACTCTTTGGATTACGTGATGCGCGCCGTGACTAGCATCCGTAAAGAGCTCAATGGTCAAGTGCCGTTGTTCGGTTTTTCAGGTAGTCCTTGGACACTAGCGACTTATATGATTGAGGGTGGTAGCTCAAAAGACTATCGCTATACTAAAGGCTTTTTGTATAGTAACCCTGATTTTTTGCATCAGTTGTTAGACAAGCTAGCGATAGCAGTCATTGATTACTTAGATGCCCAAGTCGTCGCTGGCGCGCAAGTCTTACAGATATTTGATAGCTGGGGCGGGGCGCTAGGCCATCGTCAATTTATCGACTTCTCGCATGCTTATAATAAGCGCATTGTCGCGGAGTTAAAGCAGCGTCATCCAGATGTGCCTGTAGTACTATTTACCAAAGGCGGCGGTCTATGGCTCGATGTGCAAGCCGATAGCGCCGCGGATGCGTTGGGGTTAGACTGGACTACGCCACTCGACCGTGCTCGCCAAGTATTGACTGAGAGTCAGCGTGATTTGACTAAGCGCCATAAAACCTTGCAAGGCAGTAAGGCTATTCAGGGTAATCTGGATCCTGCAACTTTATATGGCTCTCCAGAGAGCATTCGTAGCGAGGTTAAGCTGATGCTAGATGGCGCTTATGCTGGTGGTGACAAGACAGGGTATATTGCCAATTTAGGCCATGGTATTACTCAGTGGGTTAACCCTGACAATGCAAAAGTCTTTGTCGATGCCGTGCATGACTACCAGATTTAGACGCTAAGTTTAGAAGGTATGAGTTTGGTATTGAGAGCCGCATTAAGTTTTAAAAAAGGATAAGTTATGATTTCAGCAGCGATTGTCGGTGGTACAGGGTATACAGGTATTGAGCTTATTCGTTTATTATCTGCCCATCCTAAGGTGTCTATTGATCTATTGACCTCACGAAGTGAAGCGGGCACTCGCGCTGATGAGATTTTTCCAAGCTTGCGCGGGATATCAGATATTGTCTTTAGTGATCTAGGTGAAGATACGCTTGCAGCGCTGCAAAAGTGCGACGTGGTATTTTTTGCTACCCCGCATGGCGTAGCGATGCAGCAGGCCGAAGCTTTAACCGCGTCTGGTATTAAAGTCGTCGACCTAGCCGCTGACTTTCGTTTGCAGTCTTTGGCGGAGTTTGAAAAATGGTATAAGCAATCACACGCGTGTCCTGACCTGCTCAAAAGCGCAGTTTATGGCCTACCAGAGATCAACCGTGATAAATTAGCTGATGCGATGCTAGTAGGAAATCCAGGCTGCTATCCAACAACGGCTATTTTAGGTTTAAAACCGATTATCGCGTTGCAAAATCAGCAAAATGAGCGTTTGATAGAGTCTCGTATCGTAATCGATGCTAAGTCTGGGGTCTCAGGTGCAGGTCGCCAAGCGAGTCTGGCGCTAAATTATGCCGAAACCACTGATAATTTTAAGGCGTACGGAGTGACAGGACATCGTCATTTGCCTGAGATTGAGCAAGGGATTGAGCAGCTATTAGCGAGTCAATTCACGCAGCGCATCCGCTTTTTACCGCACTTAGTACCTATGATACGCGGTATGTTCAGCTCTATTCATTTAGAGCTGACTGAGTCAGGTGCTGCTATCGATTGGCAGCAGGAGTTTGAGAGTAGCTATAACGGTGAGGCTTTTATTGATGTATTGCCGACTGGTGTATATCCTGACACGCGTAGTGTACGCGCCAGCAACCGTTTGCGTATCGCGATCTATCAAGACAATGAGCGCCGTGAGCTGACAGTACTGGTGGTTCAAGATAATTTAGTCAAAGGTGCAGCAGGGCAGGCCGTACAAAACATGAATGTGATGTTTGGGTTTGAGGAATCAATGGGCCTTAACGCAGCGCCGATTGTCCCTTGATAGGTTTTATCGCAGTAATGTCTATCGTAGTAATTTTTTTATATTAGTAATTAAGCCAAAAATTCAGTGAAAAGGCGTGATTACTAATGTAAATTGATAAAGCTAATTACTGACGCTATAAATTAGGGATAAACTTACCTTTATGAAGTCTAACAATGACTGAGGCTGACAATAATCTGACCAAGGATGTTGACTATTGATTCATTTGGCTTACAGGGCGATGCTAGGTATTGCCCATAAATTCCGTTATAATGTCTTGCCTTTCCTCTTAAGAGATACTGTCCAGATGCGTACTAAGACTGCTATTTGCTTACGCTTGCCGCCAGTACCTTTGCCTTATCAGGACGATTTACTGTCTTTTAAATCAGGCTTGACAGCGCAGCAGACCACTAGCAATGACGACGCTCAGCCATTAATGAGCGAGGCACAGCAAATAAAAGTAGATGATTATCCATTGAAGCGTAGCGCTATAACAGCTTCGGGCAGTAAGCAGCTTTATGGTACTGGTTTTAAAAGCAAACAAGCAGGGGCTGCGTCTTGGATATTAGCGTTGTTTGCAGCAGCTATCCTGCTTACGGTGATAGTAGGGTTAGCTTTAGGCCATAGCTTGGGTTACAAGCGTGGCTACCATGCTCTAGAAGTGCAAAATAAACAAGCAATCAACAGTACCCAGATGACCGTGCAAGAGTTAGAGGAGATGCGAGCAAGTTATAAGGAGCTGAGCAATCAAGTTGCAGTAGCTAAGCAAGAGCTGACCATCAGTCTAAATAACTTGGATGAGCTGCGTGAGAATCAAAAAGAGCTTAGTCTCGAAAACAAGCAGCTTAATCAGCTCAACGAGGTTTATGCTGCGGCTCTCAGTGAAGAAGGTGGCCTACCGCTGCAAGTACTAGGGGCTAAAATTGAGCCACTACCTGAGAACGCTTTTGAGTTTGGCTTTGATGTCGCTATGCTCAGCGAAGACGGTCAGGCAAAACGTTTGAATGCCACTTTGATGTTACTGAACGACGATGATTTCGTGGAAGTTCCCTTAGATTCGGCAAGTTATTTGCTCAAAGGGATTACTCGTATTCGTGGCCGCTTTGTCATGCCTAACAACTTTGAACCATTACAAGTTAAGCTGGTACTGACAGCAGACGGTCAAGAAGTTGAGCAGCTATATGACTGGACGCTAGGAGATCGAGTAGATAGTATGCCGCTGTCTTTGATAGATCTGCCAGAAGTGGATCAGTCTCCTATATAGGCGCACGCCTTAACTCCCTGACACCTTAAATTATTCAATATGAGTCTAGCTACAAGAAGTAACTGGTAGCTGGTCTTTACATTTTTATCTTAATATTATTATGAAGTTATTATGATGACACCTCAATTATCAATCGCTAAAAACAGTGAGCCAACGGTAATGGATTGGCATTTGCCTAGTATGCCGGCAGGTATCCGTGCGCAAGATGATGACCCCGATACCCAAGGCGAGCCGCAAGCCGATGTATTGGTGGCTGAGCCTGAGGTCGCTAAGCCGCCTATGTATGCGGTGGTGATGTACAATGACAACTATACGCCTATGGAGTTTGTGGTCTATGTGCTGCAATCAGAGTTTAAGCATAACGTCGATTCTGCGGTACAAATCATGTTGACGATTCATAATACTAGTAAAGGAATAGCCGGTATCTATCCTAAAGATATTGCTGAAACAAAAGCCAAAAAGGTCAATAGCTTAGCGCATCGTGAAGGTTATCCGCTACTCACACAAATCGAGCCGCATCAAGGCGAATAAGTCATAATCGAGTTTAAGTCTTTTTACAAATAAACGATTAATCGACTCATTTGCCATTATTTTTATAAGGCCATTGCAGAGCCCTTTTTATATTATCTCCTTGTTTTATCACTTGATTTTTATGATAGGCAGCCCTATATAGTTTATAAGGGCTGCACTTATATCGTTACTACAGCCTTTCATTCAGCTATCGCTGCTACAGCTTTGTATTTTATCTTCTTTAAACTGTCATTCTCTTCAATTTATTATCACCTTCAATTTCATTAGTCAGCATTCAATCGGCTGGTGATCGTATGCTTGTTCACGCGTTTATCTTATAGCTTATATGCCTTGATACATTTTAGTCGTTGTTAAAAGATTGACTATCTATGGCTATCATGTTGATATGAATAAACGCTGATGAAATACTCAGTCTGTAATGAATAAGAGCTATTATCCAGTCATAACCCTGATATTTGCGCTTGAACATTCACCATACCGCCCTAATTTATCAGTTAAGCTATTCAATTATAAAAAGTTATACAACCGTAGGAATTCGTTATGTTAAGTCGTCATCTTGAAGTTTCTTTACGTTTAGCAATGACGCTTGCGCGCCAAAAATCGCATGAGTATCTCACTGTTGAGCACTTACTACTAGCGCTGCTTGAGAACACTCATGCGGCCAACACACTGACAGCCTGCAATGCTAATATCTCAAGCTTGCGTACAGAGCTTGAAACTTATATTAATAAGCATACGCCAACGGTAGATGCCGATCTAGAGCAGTCTCCGCAGCCGACTCAAAGCTTCGATCGTATCTTGCAGCGAGCTATTTTTCATGTGCAGTCTATTGGCGGTGGCCGTTTGGTTGAAGGGTCAGATATTTTAGTTTCTATGTTCTCAGAGCATGATACTTACGCTGTCTATTTGCTCAAAAAACAAGGCATCAGCCGCTTGGAGCTGACTCAATATCTCTCGCACGGTCAAGACAAAGACGAGCCTGCGGAGTCGCGCTCTTCTATGACGGGCGAGCGCCGTAGTGCTCAAGAGAAGACCAGTAAAGATCCTCTAGTGGAGTTTGCTACTAACCTTAATCAGCGCGCCGCTGAAGGCAAGACAGATCCACTCATTGGCCGTGCCCTAGAGATTGAGCGCACTGCCCAAGTATTATGCCGCCGCCGCAAAAACAACCCGCTGTTAGTCGGTGAGCCTGGCGTGGGTAAAACCTCCATTGCTGAAGGTTTAGCTTGGTTAATTATTAATGATAAAGCGCCCAAACCACTCAACGGCTGCGTGATTTATAGTTTAGATATCGGTTCGCTAATTGCTGGTACTAAGTATCGCGGCGACTTTGAGAAACGTATGAAGTCATTGCTTGATGCGCTCAAGAAAAAGCCAAATGCCATCTTGTTTATCGATGAGATTCACATGATTATCGGTGCTGGCTCCTCTATGAGTAGCAATATGGACGTCTCTAATCTGATCAAGCCGGCGTTAGCCAATGGCGAGCTGCGCTGTGTTGGTTCCACGACCTTTACAGAATATCGTCAAGTGTTCGAAAAGGATCATGCACTCTCGCGTCGTTTCCAAAAGATCGATGTCAAAGAGCCTAGCGTAGACGACAGTATTGATATCTTACGCGGTCTAAAACCGCGTTATGAAGAGTTTCATAATGTCGAATATACTGACGAGGCTTTAGTTAGCGCAGTAGAGCTGTCCTCGAAGCATATTCATGAGCGTTTCTTGCCAGACAAAGCGATCGACGTTATCGACGAAGCGGGTGCGTACAAGCGTTTGGGCGTGATTCCTGATGCCGAAGACATTAAAGCTGAAGAGAGCTTTATCGCCGATCTCGAACAAGACATCGATGATACCGATTATGATGATATCGACGCCAGTCTTGAAGACGACACTGATAACGAGATGAGTGAGCAAGCAGCATTAGCGAAGTCGGATGATAAGTCGCAGACTCATACAAATGCTCAGCAAGCTACTGATTTTGATTATGCTGGCTCTAATAAGGCACAAAAAGCACCGATTAAAATCGATGTGGCTGATATCGAAGCGATTATCGCTAAACTAGCTCGTATTCCGCCTAAGTCTGTCTCTACCGATGACAAGAGTATCCTTGAGCATTTAGATCGTGACCTTAAACATCTCGTCTTTGGTCAAAACGAAGCGATTGAAAACCTAGCGGATGCGATCAAACTATCGCGTGCCGGTCTTAAAGCGCCAGACAAGCCTATCGGCTCCTTTATGTTTGCAGGGCCTACTGGGGTGGGTAAAACCGAAGTTTCGCGCCAATTGGCTAATTTGCTGGGCGTTGAGCTGGTCCGTTTCGATATGAGTGAGTATATGGAAGCGCATACAGCCTCTCGTCTGATTGGTGCACCTCCTGGCTATGTTGGTTTTGATCAGGGCGGCTTATTGACTGAAAAGATCAATCAGCATCCGCACTGTGTGTTGTTGCTTGATGAGATTGAAAAGGCTCATCCTGATGTCTTTAACTTGCTACTGCAAGTGATGGATCATGGTACTTTGACAGACAATAATGGCCGTGTGGCAGTCTTTAAACAAGTTATCATTATCATGACCACTAACGTGGGCGCTGAGAGTATTAGCCGCTCATCTATGGGTTTCACGGAGCAAGACCATAGCCGTGATAATACTGAAGCGCTTAAACGGGTGTTTACTCCAGAGTTTCGTAACCGCTTAGATGCGATTATTCAGTTCAACGCGTTAGAGCCTTCAGTTGTCACCTCAGTGGTTGATAAGTTCTTGGTTGAGCTACAAGTCCAGCTCGATGACAAACAAGTCACTCTTGAGATTGATGACGAAGTACGTGATTATCTAGCGGATAAAGGCTATGATCGTCTGATGGGCGCACGTCCTATGCAGCGCCTCATTCAAGATGAGATTAAAAAACCGCTTGCCAGTATGATCTTGTTCGGTGATTTGGTAAATGGCGGGGTTGTGCAGCTCACTTTAGCACCGGAAGAGGAGCAGACGACAGAGTCGGTAGATCTTGATAAGAGCAGCCGCAAAGCAAATAGTTCAGACGACAGCCGTATACTTTTGACAGTCGTTGAGACTCATGAGCCGCGCTCAGATTCTGAATCTGTCGCTAGTTAATATGATCTTTGGTTATTATAACGACTATCTCTATCTATAGAGGTAGTCGTTTTTTTTATGCACTTATTCTCGTTTGAGCTAATTTGTTTGCTCAATTTATTTTAAAAGTCTAATGAAAAACAACCGTTATTTTTGTTACCCTCGCTAGTAAGATTTACTGATAATTAATAAGGCTTGATAACCATGAATTTATTTGACGATCTATCTGATGATGACTCTAACACTAAGACTGCCGCCGAAAAAAAGGCGATTTTAGATAAAGTAAAGCTCCCAGAGGATTGGAAGCGCGCTCTAGAGGAGGAGCTGACCTCAGAGAATATGGATGAGCTGCGTGAGTTCTTAAAGCAAGCCTATCAGTCAGGTGATACTATCTATCCGCCAGCGCCTTTAATGTTCAATGCGCTAAACTTGACGCCTTTATCGAATGTCAAAGTGGTTATACTCGGCCAAGACCCTTATCATGGCGCAGGGCAAGCGATGGGTTTATCTTTTTCCGTCCCTAAGACCATACCTAAGCCACCATCGCTGAATAACGTACTAAAAGAGATGGCAAGCGATATTGGTACCACGCCCTCTAAGCATGGCGATCTAACCTATTGGGCACAGCAAGGAGTATTATTACTCAACAGCTCGTTGACGGTTCGCGAGGGCGAGCCCAATAGCCATCAAAACGCGGGATGGGAGCAGTTCACCGACAAAGTTATCGATGTGGTCAATGAGCAAACTGAGCATACTGTCTTTATCTTATGGGGCAGCAAAGCGCAGAAAAAAGGCAAGTATATCGATACCGATAAGCACCTGATTTTGACGGCGGTGCATCCTTCGCCATTAGCTGCTAATCGTGGAGGCTTCTTTGGCACAAAACCTTTTTCGAAAACGAACGATTATCTCAAGCAGCATGGTCAGACACCGATCGATTGGCAATTACCGCAGTAGCTTACTATGTTTACTATGCAAATGAGCAGTCAACGTTTATTATTATTGCCTTTGTGGCAGGTCTCTAATGCTTTGCAGCCTTTACAGGTTAATAATGAGCTATCTAGGGCAGTTACTGGTAACGAGCTGGCCAATTGTCTTTTTTGGTCACTTACAGATTACTACTGGATGCAGTATGCTTTAACGCTTGCTAAGCGGGGCGCTGGGCAGGGAGAGGTACCAGTAGGCGCCGTTTTAGTCCATGATCATAGCATTATCGGTGAAGGGTTTAATGAGCCTATAGGCCGTCACGATGCGACAGCTCATGCGGAGATGACAGCCATAAGAGCGGCTTGTCGACATCTTAATAATTATCGCTTGCCGGTGGGTACTACATTATATGTTACCTTAGAGCCTTGTACGATGTGCATCGGCGCGCTTATTCATGCGCGTGTAGGCAGGCTCGTTTATGCCGCTAATGAGCCGCGCGCTGGTATGGTCGGCAGTCAGATGAATCTGAGCACTCAGCCTTTTTATAATCATCAGATACAAGTACAACAAGGGCTATGCCAAGAGTCTAGCAGTCAACTACTAAAAGCATTTTTTCGTCAGCGCCGACAGGCGTTAAAAGCTAGTAAAATTCAGCAAACACAGCACCAGTAAGTACTGTAAGAGTAGACATGTTATCCGAAGGCTAATAAAAGCGATGCCATCGTCAGACAATGGCATCTATCTAGTGCTAGTGGCAGCCGCGTTATCTTGCTATAATATGACGCTATTTAATTGCGTGAACCTGCTTTATTAGTCGATAAAAGTTTTTAGCTAGTTACTAGCTATTACTTGAATTGATAATTGCTTCTATCAGCGTTTTGCTGACTAGGACTGCTAACCAATAATGACTGAGCCATTATGACTGCACCTGAGCTATCTAACCCCTCTGTTAAGACTGACTCTGCTAATCAACAGAGCCAAGTGTTGCCAGAACGCTTTCCTGTGATTTGTATCGACGGTCCTAGTGGTGCCGGTAAAGGTACGGTTGCTTGGCGATTGGCGCAAAGCTTGGACTATCAATTGCTAGATTCTGGAGCATTATATCGGATCGTCGGTCTAAAAGCTTTTGAGGCCGGATTGCTGGGTGCTGATGGCAGTAAAACTATTGATGAAGCTGCTTTGTTGCAGCTAACCCAAAGCTTAGACATTGCGTTTGAGCTGAACAACACCTCAGGGCGTATCGATATTATCGTCAATGATGAGCGCGTTGGTGAGCAAGTCCGCAATGAAACGGTTGGTGGTTATGCTTCGAAAGTGGCGGTATTCCCTGAAGTGCGCCAAGCTCTGTTGCAGCTACAGCAAGATATGGCTACGCGCTCAGGTCTAGTGGCTGATGGCCGTGATATGGGTACAGTCGTGTTTCCTGATGCTGATGTTAAGGTCTACCTGACAGCTAGCCCTGAGGCGCGAGCTGAACGCCGAGTATGTCAGCTAGAGCAGGCCGGACAAGTTGCGGACTACCAGGCTATCTTAACGACGATTAAAGCGCGCGACGATCGTGATGAGAACCGCAGCACTGCGCCGTCAAAGCCTGCCTCCGATGCGCTAGTATTAGATAGTTCAGCACTGCCTGCGGATGTGGTTTACGAACAGATTAAAAGCTACTGTCAGCAACAAGGGATATGCTTTTGACAGAAATATAACGATTAATGAGTCGTAAACGATGCAGTTTTAGGGTAAAATAGTAAGATTAAAGGATTGAGTCACATTTTCACTATTTGCATGGTTTCTACTTGATACTAAAAATAGTATAATACTGATTTAACTAGGTTTTTAGACTGTTGCTACTAGTGAG
This sequence comes from Psychrobacter sp. TB20-MNA-CIBAN-0197, assembly GCF_040309765.1. Lineage (NCBI taxonomy): Bacteria > Pseudomonadati > Pseudomonadota > Gammaproteobacteria > Moraxellales > Moraxellaceae > Psychrobacter > Psychrobacter sp. TB20-MNA-CIBAN-0197. Next base: position 13,141 of record NZ_JBEOPC010000010.1, on the reverse strand, counting down.
TTGCTACAACGACGCGCTTATTATTAACAACTGTTTTTTATATGATTTTATAAGATATAAAACCAGCATAACGTTTTATAAAATCATAAATTTGATCCGTACTGTGCTGGACAGGCTACGGCTACACAAAGGTAGATATAATGGAATCATTTGCTGAACTATTTGAAGCGAGCATCGAAGAAACAGGCTTAGATATCGAGCGTGGCTCGGTTATCACAGGTGCTGTTGTTGCCATCGATAACGACTGGATCACTGTAGATACTGGTCTAAAATCTGAAGGTATCGTCGCTCGTGAAGAGTTTTTAAGCGAAGAAGGCGAACTTGAAGTTGAAGTTGGCGATAGTGTTGATGTTGTCGTTGAAGCCGTAGATAACGGTATGGGTCAAACTTTACTGTCACGCGAAAAAGCGAAGCGTGTTGAAACTTGGAACTTCCTAGAGAAGATCGCCGATAACGATGAAATCGTTAAAGGTATTATTTCAAGCAAAGTTAAAGGCGGTTTCACCGTTGATATCGGTTCAGTACGCGCTTTCCTACCAGGTTCATTGGTTGACGTTCGTCCTATCCGTGATACCACGCATCTTGAAGGCAAAGAGCTAGAGTTCAAAGTGATCAAACTTGATCAAAAGCGTAACAACGTTGTGGTTAGCCGCCGTGCGGTTATGGAAGCTGAAAATTCAGCTGAGCGCGAAGAGCTGTTGAACAAGCTTGAAGAAGGTATCGAGATCGAAGGTATCGTTAAGAACCTAACCGATTACGGTGCGTTCGTTGATCTTGGTGGTATCGATGGTCTACTTCACATCACTGACATGGCATGGCGCCGTATCAAGCACCCATCTGAGGTGGTTGAAGTCGGTCAAGACCTAAAAGTTAAAGTACTGAAGTTTGACCGTGAGCGTAACCGCGTAAGCCTAGGTCTGAAGCAATTAGGCACAGATCCTTGGGATAACGTTGGTGGTACTTACCCAGTAGGTAGTATCGTTAAAGCTCGCGTCACCAACCTAACTGACTATGGTTGTTTCGCTGAGATCTCTGAAGGCATCGAAGGTCTAGTCCACGTATCAGAGATGGATCACACCAATAAGAACATCCATCCTTCAAAAGTCGTACAAGTTGGCGATGAGATTGATGTGATGATCCTTGATATTGACGAAGAGCGTCGTCGTATCAGCCTAGGTATCAAACAGACTCTAGCAAACCCATGGGAAGAGTTCGATAAGAAGCATGAGCGCGGTGATAAGATCACAGGTACTATCAAGTCTATCACTGACTTTGGTATCTTCATCGGTCTAGACGGCGGTATCGACGGTCTGGTTCATCTATCTGATATCTCTTGGAACGAGACTGGCGAAGAAGCTATCCGTAACTACAATAAAGGCGACACCGTTGAAGCTATGGTATTGTCTGTAGATGCAGAAGCGAACCGTATTAGCCTAGGCGTGAAGCAGTTAAGCTCTGATCCATTCAACGAATACCTAGTCGCTAATGATCGCGGCGCTATCGTTAATGGTAAAGTCAAAGAAGTTGATGCTAAAGGCGCGACTGTTGAGCTTGCTGATGAAGTTGAAGGCTATCTACGTGCCTCTGAGATTCAACGTGACCGCGTAGAAGATGCGACTAAGCATCTATCTGCTGGTGATGACATTGAAGCGAAAATCATCAGTGTTGATCGCAAAACGCGTAACATCAGCTTGTCTATCAAAGCTAAAGACGAAGCTGAAGAGCGTCAAGCGATTAAAGATCTTGGCGGTGCAGGAGCAGCTCCAGCAGCAGGTTCTGATGCTCAGCCTAAGACTATTGGTGACTTAATCAAAGAGCAAATGCAGTAAATCTCTGATTTGTTTGTATAGAACATAAAAAAAGCGACTTCGGTCGCTTTTTTTTATGTTCTAATTTCGATAGGCCTTAATATTAGTTGTCAAATACCAGATAACAAAGCCACTTTTTATAAAAAATAAAAAACTTTTAGCTAAAATGAGCAAACTTTGATTTCTATTTGTTTTTATTTGAGATATCATTTGTCACCACGAGTTTTGAGACGTAAACTAATATTAAGTGCTTGAACAAGTGCAGTTTTTTGTTTTTAATCTGACAAATCTAAATCAATAAGGCAAGTGTGACAATGCAGCAAGCGATAAATAAATCTGACTTTATTAATAATTTGAGTGTCAGCTGTGATCCAATGGCTGAGAGCGTGGTTGATGATGCAGTGCGTGAAATACTCAATCTTATGGTAGACACTTTAGCGAATGATGGCCGTGTTGAAGTACGCGGTTTTGGTAGCTTTTGTTTGCATCACAGACGCGCGCGTATAGGGCGCAACCCCAAAACGGGAGAAAGTGTACCTGTCCCTGCAAAAGCTATTCCGCATTTCAAGCCAGGTAAAGCGCTACGTGAAGCGGTCAATGACAAAATAGCGGTATAGTTACTTTTGGCTTGATATTGCAGCTAAGGTTTTGATCGAGATTAGCCTCTACCAACAGATGACTACTAACTAAAAGGTAACCCATTATGCGCTTTATACTGTTTGTCCTACTATTTCTGAGCTTTGCCTACGCGCTTGGTTTGGTATTAGCAAATAATTCTGATATTGGGGTGAATTTGTTATTCTCACAAGCGCCTGCTATGAACTTAGGGTTGCTGCTGATTTTGAGTATGACTCTGGGTATTGTAATTGGTCTTATACTGTCGTTATTACTGTTTCGAGTATTTCAGAATAAATGGGAAATTTCTCGTCTGCAAAAAAGTAACGCCCATCTACAAGAGCAGCTCAATCAAGCCAATATCGCTATCGATCGTCAAGCGAATGCACCCACCGCCGAACAAGCTGTCTATGGCACGCCAGCTCAGCCTGACGTAGTCGCTGATGAAAGTGATAACACCATTGCTGCTAAGACCAGTACCATTAGCAAAACTCCTCGTCGTTGATGGAGTTATGGTAACACTTTAATACCAAATCACTAATTACTATTTAAAAAAGCGGTAAACTCATGACGGATATTTTGGCGCCTCTCAAAGCAGTTTCTACAACCCTGACTTCTCCTGTTGTTGTGGCTTTAGATAATACTTCCTTAGACGCCGCCCTTGCTTTAGCAGATAAACTAGACCCTACGCTGTGCCGTCTTAAAGTAGGCAAGGAGCTATTTACCCGCTCAGGGCCTGCTATCGTAAAGGCGCTACAAAAGCGAGGCTTTGAGGTATTCTTAGACCTCAAGTTCCATGATATTCCTAATACTACCGCGCAAGCCGTCATGGCTGCGGCTGATTTAGGTGTGTGGATGGTTAATGTCCACGCTAGCTGCGGTTATGATGCTATGGCACTAGCAAAACAGCGCCTAGTCGAAGGCGGCTATGATACCTTGCTGATTGCAGTGACCGTACTGACCTCGATGAATCAACAGAATTTAGCGCAAATTGGAGTCAATAATGAGCTTGAAACTCAAGTCAGTAGGCTTGCACAATTGACCCAAAAAGCTGGTCTCGATGGGGTGGTTTGCTCCGCGCAAGAGGCAAAAAGGCTCAAGACATTATGCGGTGATGATTTTAAACTGATTACCCCAGGTATTCGTTTGCCAGAAGATAACAGTGATGATCAGCAGCGCATTTGTACGCCTAAGCAAGCCTTGCAAGACGGCGCGGACTATCTGGTGATCGGCCGCTCTATTACCAACTCGCCTGATCCTACTGCGAAACTACAGACTATTTTACAAAGTATAGATATCTAAGGTATAGCTGCTATCGGTATAAGCTATTATGATGAGATATCGTTAACGCCGCCTTATACTATTATAAAAAGACAACCTAGCCGTTGTCTTTTTTAGTCTCTAACGCCATATAAATAAATGCTACACTAGGTGAGCGTTTTAGCTTTATCGCTACCACGGTTTAGAGTCTACGTTGTTAACCTATTTATTATATTGAGTTGTATGAAATTCCAGATATTAAGCGATCTTCATATCGATAGCTATGTCAGACAATCGCATCCCATAGGACATATTCCAAAGACTGATGCTGATATTGTGTTGGTCGCAGGCGACACCGCTAATAGTGACAGCGGTATGCCTTGGCTACAACAGCAAGCGGCACGGCTACAAGTCCCTCTGCTAACGATTGCAGGTAATCACGAATACTTTAACGAAGATATTTTGTATTTTGATAAAAAGCTAGCGACTTGGGATAACTACGATGCGACTCAGCATTTAGGCTTGCGTTTTTTGCAGTGTCAGCATATCGACATTGGTGAGGTACGAATATTAGGCTGTACGTTATGGACGGACTATCAATATCAGGCTAATGGCGATACTATAGATATTGCCAAGCGCTTTATGCGCGACTATAAGCAAATATATGCAGGTCATGAGCTGTTTTCACCAGAGGTCTCAATGCAGATTCATGATGAGCAGCGGCAATGGCTCAAGCAAGCGCTGATAGCCGCTAAGCAGTTAGGCAAAAAAACGGTAGTGATGACTCACCATAGTATTAGCCCTTTATCAGTGTCCCAAAAGTACGCGACCTTACCGAGTAACGCCGCGTTTGTCACCGATTTGTCTGCTTGGATGTTTGAGGACTGGGCGCCAACGCTTTGGGTGCATGGTCACACTCATGAAGCCTTTGATTACCGTATCAATGACACTCGTGTTATCGTCAATCCGCGTGCTTATCCTAACGAAGTGAGCAGTACTGCTCTTGAGTTCGCTTGGGATAGAGTTATCGAAGTATAAGATAGCGAGTGGGTTTTATGATGGCTACAGTAGTGACTCAAATTGTATTTTCCCCTTATAAATAAACAGCTCGTTATACTATCTTTTATGACTAATACTACTGATCCTAAGCATACTAACTCTCATGTGAGTGTGCACTCAAGACATAGTCCAAGCATGCCAGCTCCAGCGCATCTGCCAGATAGCATGATGTCTTCTGTTGGGGTGTTGCCTGAGGACAAGCGGCTGATATTATTTACTCGGCACTCTTTACGTGAGCGCTCAGACGGTAACGGTTTTGCCAGTTATCAGCTGCCTTTGACTCCTAGAGGCCGCGTGTTAGCCAAATCTTGGGGACGCTGGCTCGCAGGGCATCTGCCGTACTCCTTAGATGTGGATAGTCTCTCAAGTCCGATAGGACGCTGTATAGACACCGCTATGCTCATGCAACAAGGCGCAGGTCTTAGCCGTAGTATTGTCCATCAATCACTACTGGTAGAGCCGGGTAGCTTAGTCACCGACCCTGAGATTGCCAATCCGATATTTAAAGAGATTGGCGTGCTGAACTTTATCAATCGTTTTTTGCAAAACAATCTTGAGGGGACCAAGAATCCCTATCAAGGCGGCTTAGATATTCTCTCACTATTTTATCAACATCAGCCGCAGCCAGGTCATATGCTGCTAGCAGTGAGTCATGATACCTTGTTATCGGCATTCTTAGCGGTCATGCTCGACTTTATAGAGATCGACTGGAATGATTGGCCTAAAATGATGGAAGGGGTGTTTTTATGGTTCGATGAAGGCGCTTTTGAGAAGGTGAACGCGAACTTGATATGGCGAGGTGAGCATTATATCCGCCCAGTGAGTCATTTGTTAGAGAGCTATTATAGTGCTTCAGGCTTTGGTAGTGATAAGCTGCTGCTGCCGTCAGAGGTAAAATGGGATTGAGATAACTGAGCTTGTAGTTAATCACTGAGCTTGTAGCTAATCACTGAGTTTGTAGTTAATAACTAAGCTTTCAGCTATTTCCGCCAGCTTAATAGTTATTGTATAGCGCCAATAGGCTTCACTAACTTACACCCGTAGAAACTAACAGCCATAAAAAAACCTTGTCTCAGCATTTTAGCCTGTGACAAGGTTTTTTAGATTTAAACCTAGCAATCTAAATAAGAGAATACTCTTATGATTAAGCTTGTAAGCCTTTGATTGCTTTGTTCAAACGGCTCTTACGACGAGCAGCTTTATTCTTGTGAATAATGCCTTTGTCAGCCATACGGTCTAAAACCGGTACCGCTTTGTTGTAAGCTTCAGTTGCCGCATCATAGTCTTTTGACTCGATAGCTGCATCTACACGCTTAAGGTAAGTGCGAACCATAGAGCGCTGTGAAGCAGAGTGTTGGCGACGTTTGGTGTTTTGACGGGCGCGTTTACGAGCTTGTGCAGTATTAGCCACGCGTATCTCCTTGATAAAGACAGATAAAAATATGAATGTTGAATACAGTAATAGTTTTAACCATCATCGGTGACGAGCAGCCGTCTCGCCAAACATGATGTTGATGCCAAATGTACAGTAAGTCATCAAAGGCGTCAAAGCCGTTTGGAATAATTAAATAGCTTCGACGTGTAAAGCCGGTCATTTTAACAAATTCTTGCTCTAAGAACAATATGTTTGAGCGAAGAAGCATAAAGAAGTGTGTATTTAAGTAGCAGTAATATGATATCGCTGCTATTCATTGAAGCGACTAGACGCCTTTTGTGGACAAAGTTTCTACTTTATCGATATTTACTTCTGCCATCGGTTTTTTGATAAAATCTCTTACAATTAATGATAAGCAATCATAGAGTGAATCGGTTAACTTATAAGAGTTATTGTCGATAAGACTAAAATATATGAGACGATAACCAAAAGATTGACTATAAAATATTTGACTATAAAGATGGATAAGCTATGCAGCGAAAAGCAATTGTAATTGGCGCCACAGGCTTGGTAGGGCAATACTTAGTAAAGCAATTAAGTGAGATTTATGACACTTTAATCGTGATTGCGAGACGACCGCTGCGTTACATCAATGCCAGTATTCATTTTTATCAAGTGAATGACTTCGATAACTTAGCCGAAGTATGTACCAATATTGGCGCTGATCAAAATACCGATGCTTTTAGCTGCTTAGGGACCACTCGCAAGCTAGCCGGTAGTGATGAGGCATTTCGTAAAGTCGATCACGATTATAACGTCAGTTTTGCAAAATTATGCCGAGAAAAAGGCGTAGAGAATTTCTTTTTATTATCTGCAATGAATAATGATATCGACAGTCGTTTCTTATATAACCGAGTAAAAGCAGAGACCGAGCAGTCTATTAGAGCATTGGGTTTCAAACAGCTCCTTATTTTTCGTCCCTCGTTATTACTGGGTAAACACAAAGGGCGAACGCTTGAGAATGTGAGTCAAAACATCTTTAAGGTGTTTTCGCCTTTGGTACCAGAGTCGCTATCCATCCATCCTATTAGTGCTAGACGTGTCGCAAGCGCGATGACTATGAGCGCTAATAACCTTTATGAGCGCCGCAAATTTCAGTCCGCTGATCTGCCTAGCACTACAAGTATTATTGAAAATAAGCAGATGCTTGCGATGACGCGAGTAAAACACTAGTATGAATATATGACTCGCTAAGTAAGCCCGCTCTTATAAAATAGCCTAAGTAAAAATTATCAATAAAAACTGAACAAGGAAGATAACTATGCCAGATATTAACGAGATGACGAAAGAAGATTTTGTGACCTGCGACTTATTAGATGCTAATCCTGAATCACAAGTTTGCTTGCCTAATATCGAAGGTAAGTCGTTTTATAGCTTTGGCGGCAAAGATAAATTCTGCGGTGAGATTGTCACGGTTAAGTGCTTTGAAGATAATAGCCGCGTGAAAGCGTTATTGAATAGTAATGGCAAAGACGCTGATGGCAACGGAAAGGTATTAGTTGTCGATGGTGGCGGTTCTATGCGCTGCGCGCTGCTTGGTGATATGATCGCGCAAGCGGCTATTGATAATGGCTGGGCAGGCGTTGTGGTCTACGGCTGTGTCCGTGACGTCGATGATATGGCGCAGATGGACATAGGAGTAATGGCATTAGGCTGTATCCCGCGCAAATCAACGCGCCGTGATGAAGGGCAAACGGATATTGAAATTAGTTTTGGTGATTTGACGCTTAATTCTGGTATGTTTGTCTATGCTGACAATAACGGCATAATTGCTAGTGATAAAGCATTACTGTAGCAGCTCGATTTATATAGCGATTAAATTTATAAGTCAGATATCGACATCAAGATCAAAAAGTAGCTAAGTACTGATGCAAGTTCGCGCTTAGCTATGTTTATTGGATACTCTTAAACTAACTATCCATACCTCTAAAATGAAAAGCGTGGAACGGACAAGTCCTCAAACTGACAAACCGTTACCGCATAACTTTTGGTCAATGGCTAAAAAATTCGTATAATATCTCTTTATTTTTCATCTCCCTTATCCGCTAACTTCGATACTACTCTTTATGCCTATCACTGCTTTGACTGACGCTTTTTATCCTATTAACAAGCAGCTTTTTCCTATTAAGGATCATCAGCGGCGCTGGCTGGCGCCTGTGCATGGGGCGGTGAGTAGCCTTTGGCTTGCAAGCTTGGTCAATACTGAGTTATGGCAGGTGGCTGATCGGCTCAAGATTATGGTAGCGCGCGATCAAAACCAGCTCAATCAGATTGAGACTGAACTGGCGTTTTGCGGCGTCGATGCTTATGTGTTCCCTGATTGGGAGACTTTGACTTATGATGAGCTATCGCCGCACCAAGACATCGTCAGTGAGCGTATCAATCTATTGACCGATATGCCGACGACAGGGGTGCTATTGATATCGGTGCAGACACTGATGCAGCGAGTCGCGCCGCCAAGTTGGCTGATCGGCCAGCACTTTGACTTGAGCGTAGGTGATATCTTCGATATCAATACTCAGCGCGAACTACTGGCAAAAGCAGGCTACCGAGCAGTCGAAAACGTCTTTGAGCCTGGTGAGTTTGCGGTACGCGGTAGTATCATCGACATCTTTGCTATGGGTCAGCCGTTTCCACTGCGTCTTGATTTGTTTGATGATGAGATTGAGACTATTCGTTTTTTTCATCCGCAAACGCAGCGCACTTTAACTGAAGATGATTTGCGAGCTATGCTATCGGGTAACGACAGTAGCATGGGCGCAGAGTCGCTGTCGCTATTACATAAGCTCCCTGATATCTCAAAACCCATTAAGAAATTCCAAATCTTGCCTGCTAAAGAATTTCCACTGGATGAAGGCCGCGAAACCTTCAGAACAAACTTTGCTGCGATGTTCCCAAATGCCAGTAGCCGCAAGTTTGAATTACATAAAGACGTGATGGCAGGGATTGCGAGTAGTGGTCTTGAGTATTATCAGCCGCTGTTTTTTGATCTAAATAATTGGCAAGAAGAGAGTAGTTTATTTAATTATCTGCCCAGTGACGCGCTATTTATTACTGATGAGCTTATCGGTGAGCGGCAAGTCGATTATTGGTCGCAAATACAGCGCCGTTATGAAGAGCGTCGCCACGATATCGATAAGCCAATACTTGCGCCTGAATTCCTATATTTGCCTGCTAATCGCTTTAACGAACAGCTCAATCAGTATCCGCGCGTGATCGTTAGCGCTCGCGGCGAGCTGGCGACGAGTCAGACTCAGGCGGCAATGGAGGATAACAGCTCAGATAATCAAAAGGTGCAAGGACTAGTGACCTTAAGCGCCCAAGAGCCGCCGCAGTTGTCTGTCAACCACCAAAAATCTGAGCCTTTAGCTGATCTGTTAGCTTTCCTAGAAACACAAAACCAAACGGCAACGCCGGTGTTAATCGTTGCTGAAACCGCAGGCCGGCGTGAAATTCTCATTGAGTTATTCAAAGGTAAAATTGAGACCAAAGCTTATGATAGTTTTAGAGACTTTTTAGCTATCGATCATAGCAGCATAGCTCATAACGACCCTAATAAGCATAGTCGTTTGCCTCATGTTGGGTTGACCGTCGCACCGATTGAGCGCGGCGTTTATGTGCCTGAGCGCTTAGTGGTGATCAGCGAGACACAACTGTTTGGCCGGCAAGTGCTGCAAACGCGCCGTCGGCGTCAAAGCGGGGTCTCAGAAGAGTTCTTAGTTAAAAGCGTCACTGAGCTGACCCAAGGTAGCCCTGTGGTGCATATTGAGCACGGTATAGGGCGCTATGATGGCTTAATCCTTCTAGATGTAGGTGATGGTGAGCAAGAGTTTATTCACTTAAAATATGCTGATGATGCGAGTATTTATGTGCCCGTAGCCAATCTGCAAATGATCAGCCGTTACAGTGGTGGCGATCCGGCCTTAGCGCCACTGCATAAAATCGGTAGCGGCAAATGGGACAAAGCCAAACAAAAAGCCTTACAACAAATTCATGATGTAGCGGCTGAACTCTTAAACATGCAGGCAAGACGTGAGGCCAAGGTCGGTATCCATTTTAAGATTGAGCCGTCGCAGTATGAGCTATTCGCCAGCCAGTTTGCCTTTGAAGAGACGCCCGATCAAGCCAATGCCATTCACGCAGTGATGGAAGACATGCGCCAAAACCAACCGATGGATCGCCTGATCTGCGGTGATGTTGGCTTTGGTAAGACAGAAGTGGCGATGCGAGCCGCCTTTATTGCGGTTAGCGCCGGTTATCAAGTGGCGGTGTTAGTACCGACGACGTTGCTTGCCGGTCAGCATGAAGATAACTTTCGCGACCGCTTCGCCGATTGGCCAGTGCGCATTGAGACTTTATCGCGCTTTGGCGGCAAAAAACATCAAGATACAGTGCTTGCAGATTTGGCCGCTGGTAAAGTGGATATCATTATTGGTACGCACAAGCTGCTACAAAAAGACGTCGAGTTCTCCAATTTGGGTTTGATGATCGTTGATGAAGAGCACCGTTTTGGCGTACGTCATAAAGAGCGTATCAAGGCCATTCAGACTGATGTCGATAGTTTGTCGATGACTGCCACACCGATTCCGCGTACGCTCAATATGGCGCTGTCTGGTATGCGTGATATGTCGATTATCGCCACACCGCCTGCGCGCCGCTTAGCGATCAAGACTTTTGTCATGCAAAAGACCGAAGCATTAATGAAAGAGGCGATTCTGCGAGAGCTGTTACGCGGTGGGCAAGTCTATCTTCTGCACAATGATGTGGCGAGTATTGAGCGCATGGCAGAGACGATACGTGAGTTGGTACCAGAAGCTAGAGTAGGTGTCGCGCATGGGCAGATGCAAGAGCGGCAACTTGAGCAAATCATGCAGCAGTTTTATCACAAAAAGTTTAATGTATTGGTTTGCTCAACCATTATCGAGACCGGCATCGACGTGCCTAATGCCAACACCATTATCATTGAGCGCGCAGATAAGTTTGGACTTGCGCAGCTGCATCAACTGCGTGGCCGCGTAGGCCGTAGTCATCATCAAGCGTACTGTTATTTACTGGTGCCATCGCTCAAAGGTCTAAAAGGTGATGCAAAGCGCCGACTACGCGCTATCGAACGCGCTAATACGCTTGGCGCTGGTTTCATGCTAGCAAGTGAAGATTTAGAGATTCGCGGGGCAGGCGAGATATTAGGTAAGCAGCAAAGCGGTAATATGCAAGCGATTGGGTTTAGCCTCTATATGGATATGCTCGAGCGTGCGACTAAGGCGATTAAAGCGGGTAAAGAGCCTGATCTCAATACGCCATTGTCGCTGACTAGTGAAATTAACTTGCATAGCTCAGCGCTTATCCCAGAGGAGTACGTGCACGATGTGCATCAGCGCCTGCTGTTTTATAAACGTATTAGTAATGCTGATGATATTGACGCCCTCACCGATATCCGTACGGAGATGATAGATCGCTTCGGGGGGCTACCGGATCAAACCAAGCAGCTATTTGCTGTACATGGTCTGCGGCTGCAAGCTGAGCCCTTGATGATCAATAAGATTGATGCCAATAGTAGCAGCGTCAGCTTAGAGTTTGCCCCTGATACCCCAGTCGATGCTTTGGCTATTATTAAACTCATTCAATCAAATGGACAAAAGTATCGGATGAATGGCGCCTCAGGTATCCGCTACAGTGATGTAGATAAGCTAGAAAGCGCTGAGCAAAGAGTCAAAGCTGTGGAGAAGCTACTAAAGTACTTTAGCGAGCATATGACAGCAGAGCCGGCTTAAGGGAATTGCTAACACGGCTACAACGATAACTGCTAAAATAGCTTTAATTACTTCTACCTTTTTATTATATTTATTATTAGAGAAATACATCTTATGTTTCAATTGCATCCTAAGCTTGCTAGTGATAGTTTTTTGGTTGGTGATTTTCCTTTATCCACCTGCCGTTTGATCAATGATTGCCAGTTTCCTTGGCTGATATTGGTGCCGCGAGTGACTGGAATAACCGAGCTATATGAGCTCTCAGAAGCCGATCAAAACCAGTTTTTACGCGAGTCAAGTTGGTTGTCGAGTCAACTGGCCAAGACTTTTCAAGCCGAAAAGATGAATGTTGCCGCTTTAGGTAATCAAGTACCGCAGCTGCATTTTCATCATATTGTGCGTTATCAAAACGATATTAAATGGCCAAATCCAGTATGGGGCACGCCTGCTATTCCTTATACGCAAGAAGTACTAGCGCAAATGCAGCAGCCGCTAATGATGGCACTACGTGGACATCATCAAATGCCGTTTGATTGGCAAATGTAGTCAAGCCATAATGTTATAAACACGTCTTAGTACTTTCTAAATAACCTTATGGTGATATAAGCGAGTTTTAGCTTATGTCACTATTCACCATAAAGCGTTTCACATTTGTCTGTTATTCATTAATTAGAGAAGGTTGACTAAAGGATTTAGTCAATTTGTAGGCTTAGAGCTGTTTTTGTAGGTCGTAATCGTCATTGATGTAACACCTTAAAAGTGGTTTGAGCTATTTGGTCTCAGCGAAATGTTAGTGCTTATTATAAGCCAACATAAGTAGCTGTGACTTCACTCTACATTAAGGATAACAGATGACAACTTCTTGTACTGCGCCGCCCATCCCAAAACCAATCTGCGAAATGAAGACAGCTTCTTAGCGGTGCAGCGCTATGAGAACGGTCAATGGATTGACTATTTAAGCGATAGCGACTCTGAGACCACTTATACTTGGCAGCGTCAAGGTGCGGCATACAGTAAGGCGATTATCGATTGGCGCATAGCAGATGATACGCCAGCTGGCACTTATCGCTTGACTCATTACGGAGATTGGAAGAGTGGCTGGACACACAAAATCAAGCCGTACTCAGGCACTTCTAATAGGGCGTGTTGAACATTCACAAATGCGCACTGCTGATCGCTAAAATAGTTCTAGTCTAAGTGAAAATTGCAGATAA
>NZ_JBEOPC010000009.1:0-89491 GCF_040309765.1 Psychrobacter sp. TB20-MNA-CIBAN-0197 | reverse complement strand
AGAGAGTACTTGCCTAAGGGTTGTGACTTTAGACAAGTCTCTGATAATGAAATACAGGACATTGAGAACAAACTAAACAACAGACCAAGAAAACGATTAGGGTTTAAGACGCCTATGCAGGCGTTCTATAATATTAATTAGCGTTGCACTTGGTGTGTTAATCTAAGTCATAAGGGTGTGCCAGCTAGCATCAGTTTATAAAAGTATTTAAACAAAAATAGCCTAACACATAATAATCTCATTTAAACCCACTTAAACCTGCCTAGACTATGGCACGCCGTCTATAAAATAACAGCCCAGGAATGGACAAGCCCAGCACCAGTCCTGAGGTCACAAACAAGGCTTCGAATAAATACACCATCATTTGGCTAAATAACTCGTCTGAAAAGCCAAAGTAACCAATCTGCACCATACTGACCATTGCCTTATAAGCGGCGATACCTGGCATCATACAGATGACACTTGGGGAGATTAACGCTTTGGGCGGTAGGGTGTATTTTTTAGAAAAATACACGCCCAAAAAGCTGGCGAGCATCGCGCCAAAAAAGCTGGCCACCACCAGATGTATATGCTGATAGACAAGCGCTGTTTTAAGTCCGAATCCCAGAGCGGTCATCAGCAAACACGGCAAAATATAGCGTTTGGGCACGCTAAACATCAGCGTCCAGCCAAGGGTAATGATGCAAGACAGCACAACGGTCTCAATAAACCACATCTAAAACCCCCAGTGCTGTATGCGTAGTAACACCAGCGCCATGACGATGCCAACGCACGCGGATAAGGTCAGCATATAAGTAAACACCGCCCGCCCAACGCCGATATTGACATAGCCCTTTAAGATGTCGGATAAGGAGTTGATCAGCGGAAAGCTTGGAATCAGCAGCAACACGCTAGAGGCCACCGCAATATCGGCATTATTGCCAATATCAAAATAATAAGTCGTCGCCCCGATCAAGGAGGCGATAAAAGCGGTAGCAATAACGGTGATAAAAGGGTTAAAGTGATGCTTGGACAAATAGATACGAGTAAACATCGCCACCATACCCGCGATAAAGGTCACCGCCGTAATCGACCAGCTGCCGCCATTCAAATAAGCAAACGCCGCACAAGAAGCGCCGACAAATATACTGACTAGCCATGTCGGATACACGGTTTTATCCAACTCATCAAACGCAAGGGTTGTGCGGTCAATCAAATCATTATTATTGATAGTGGCTTCGGTTTTATTGACGATTTGCTGGATTTGCACCAATAAATTGACATTGATGCTTTGGTTGATGGTGTCTCGGGTGGTGGTGATACAGCGCTCATTACAGATAGTCGTCAAAGTGATCGCATTAAAATTTAGCGAACACTCGACGCTACTCATTCCCAATGCAAATCCCAAACGCTTCGATAAGTCCACTACCACGGCAGACTCAGCGCCATACTGCATAAGCAGTAAGCCGCAGCGCACGCAGAGTCGAGTAATGCGCTGTTGCTGTACGTAGCTGATAGAAGTCATTGGAGGAATATGCATATTGGCTGCGATATCGATATGGATAGAGGTAAAGATAGCATAACTTGCCTTGCTTATTTGCTACTATTATAAAGCGTAAACCACTGTCACAAGGAGAATAAAATGCATATCGCTATCTTAACGCTGACTTTTGCGCTACCTGGCTGTAGCTCACTCAAAGAAAAGCGCCAACGTATGGGCGGCCTGCACGCACGTTTTGGCAATACGCCAAGCGTTGCGGTGTGCGAAAGCGGTGAGCGTGATCGGCATGACGCCAGCGAATGGACATTCGTTATAGTCGGATTATCCAAACGGGACACCGAGTCGCAATGCAGTCAGATCGAAGAAAAAATAGAACGCACGGTGGATGCAAGGATAATGAATGTGGAGAGGGAGTATGTTTAGTTGAAGTAGGTCAGTGATATATACAGTTTTAGTTATAAACTAGAATTCAGGTTAGATTTACGGTTTTCTTAAAATTTCACAGAAACTAACCTAACCCGCATTTGCCCCATACCTCTACATAATTACTGTTTTGCAAACTCTACAAAGTTGATAGACGGTAAAATAACTGGCTTAATACCAGACTGTAGAGTCAGATTAGAAATAAAAGCACGGAGATACGGAAATGCAATAGCAGGTGCATTTACTTTAGGAAAATGAGAATTTTTAAACTCTTCTGTCATAGCTATATCTAATTCGAAGTTGAAGCTAGCCTGAACTTGAAGGTTAAACTCTTCATCAGCTATCGATACATCGAAGATGACCTCAAACGCTTCAGACTCAATAAATTCATTGCTGACTTTAAGCTCTAACGTGCTTGAGTCTTTGTAATTCGTAAAAGACACTGTCTTTTTACATGACATAGTCATATCTAAAATTTGCCAGTGTTTTAACTGTATTTTCATATCTAGGCTGCCAAAAATAAACTATCATCTTGTATTTCGTCAAATACTACTAGTTCTTCCGCTAAAAAGACTTTTTCTACTGATTGGCAATTTCCATATTCAATATTAACTGTATATAATGAACCATCAATAAAGCCATATTTAGATATAGAAAGTTCATAAAGTTCATGAGCATCTATATTCTCAAAATAACTGTCAATCTTACTTTTAACATCTGATAGTTTCATAAAATTTTTCCTGTTTTAATAATAGAACTATTAGATAAAAGCTTATTAGGATCGTACACTGAACAAATAGTGCAGTTGCTAGTCCTTAAGTTGATTCTATATATTCTTTCTTGCTCAAATTTTATATAAAAATTACCTTTTACAGCTTCTAAAGGAAATACTTTCTCATTTCTAGCTAGGTTTAGTAGAAATCCATCGTAGAATGAAGGTTTTTTCTTAATACTTTTTATTTTTTCTATATATTTTTCAGCTAAGTATCCTAAGACCTCAACCCCTTCTTCAACTGTCAAGTCTAAAAATTTTTCCTCTTCCACTTGAATCTGAGACTCTATTACAGAGTAATTTTTATACTTATGAGTTTTAGATGTGTTATCCCACGCTTGGCATTCAGCCCATTTTGCAGCTAAAGTCGTGGTATCACTATTTAGCCCTTCTACAAAGAAATAAACTCCATCTCCCAACCACTCAGTGTTACCAACAGATTTATTGAAATTAGAATTTAAAATATTATTAGCTGAAGAGCTATCTGTTCCGTGGTGACCTAAGAATGAGACCATAATATAGAAAAAGCCATTAGGTTTAAATTGGAATTTAGTCTTGTTATATCTAATAGATCTAAAGTGTTGAAGTATTATTATACTCTTAATAGGACGTTGAAGTACAATTATTACATAAATATAGTAGAGAGATGAGTATCTATAACAATATTTTGTTGGTTGACTGTTCAACAAGTTACCTAGCGGTGAAGAGTTGTTATAGATATGAAGTGTTATTACGAATATCACTCGTATCCAATTTTCTGTATGGAGTAAACCCTCTAGTTTGGATATAAGTGAACCCAACAAAAAAAGGCTACTCCCAAAAGAGCAGCCTTTAAATTATTCTCTAACAATTAACTAAACTAACCCGCCTCAGAAACCACCTGCGTAAGCATCGGCTTCAAAAACTCACCCGTGTGTGAGCCTTCGACCTCTGCGACCTCTTCTGGCGTACCCTCCGCGATAATCATGCCGCCGCCTTTACCGCCTTCAGGGCCAAGATCAATCACCCAATCCGCGGTTTTGATAACATCCAAGTTATGCTCAATGACCACGATGGTGTTACCTTTATCGCGTAGCGCATGCAGGATATTGAGCAGCTTATCGATATCATGGAAATGAAGACCCGTCGTCGGCTCATCCAAGATATATAGCGTCTGTCCCGTGTCGCGTTTGGCAAGCTCACGTGCAAGCTTGACCCGCTGCGCTTCACCGCCCGATAGGGTCGGTGCAGACTGACCCAAGCGAATGTAGCTCAGTCCCACATCCATCAACGCTTGCAGGCGACGATAGATCGCTGGAATCGCCGAGAAGAACTCAGTGGCGTCCTCTACCGTCATCTCGAGCACGTCAGCGATGGTTTTGCCTTTATAGTGAATCTCTAAGGTCTCGCGGTTATAACGCTTGCCTTCACAGGTGTCACACGGCACATACATATCCGGTAAAAAATGCATCTCAACTTTGATGAGACCGTCGCCTTGGCACATCTCACAGCGTCCGCCTTTGACGTTGAAGCTAAAGCGCCCAGCTTTATAACCACGTGCGCGGGCTTCTGGTGTCTGGGCGAACATCTCACGCACAGGGGTAAACACGCCCGTATATGTTGCAGGGTTTGAGCGTGGGGTACGACCAATTGGGCTTTGATCGATATCGACCATTTTATCCAAATGCTCAAGACCGCTAATGCTGTCATGCTTATCCGCGATAAGGGTAGACGCATTGTTTAATTGTGTGGCGGCGATAGGCATAAGCGTACGGTTAATCAGCGTTGATTTACCAGAACCCGATACACCCGTGACACAAGTCATCACCCCAACGGGCAGGCTCAGATCGACGTCTTTTAGGTTGTTGCCTGAGGCGCCTTTGAGCTCGATAGTCATCGGTACCTTTTTAGTTTTAGCTTTCGCTTTACCTTTACCCTCGACCTCTACGGTTTTGGCTTTATGCCGCACTTTTGGTATCTCAATGCGTTTTTCGCCCGACATATATTGTCCGGTGAGCGAGTCTGGCGTTGCCATCACTTCATCGACCGTGCCCTCGGCGATGATATGACCACCGTGTACGCCAGCCCCAATACCGATATCGATGACGTGATCCGCTTGACGAATCGCATCTTCATCGTGCTCAACGACCAGTACGGTATTACCTAAATCACGCAGGCGTGTTAAAGTTTTAAGCAAGCGGTCGTTATCACGCTGATGCAAGCCAATGGATGGCTCATCAAGGACATACATCACGCCCATCAGACCTGCACCAATTTGACTGGCCAAACGAATACGCTGCGCTTCACCGCCGGATAGGGTTTCGGCAGAGCGTGCTAGGGTTAGATAATCGAGGCCAACGCTGACCAAGAAGTTTAAGCGCTCGTTAATCTCTTTAAAGATCTTCTCGGCCACCTCACCTTTATGACCGTCGATCTTTAGAGTCTTATAATAGTCCGCCGCGTCGCCAATGGAGAGCTTGACGATTTCAGCGATGGTTTGTTCATCGACACGCACGTTACGCGAGATTTCATTGAGGCGAGCGCCATCGCAAACGTTACACGTGGTGTCAGCCAGATACTTTGCCAGCTCGTCCCGCACTAAGTTGCTTTGCGTTTTGGCATAACGGCGCTCAAGATAGGGTAGTACGCCTTCAAAAGGAACGGTTTTATTGGTTTTACGTCCGCGCTCATCGGTAAAGTTAAAGGTGAGCTTCTCTTTACCTGAGCCGTGCATGATCAGCTCTTGCTGCTTTTTGGGCAGCTCCGTCCACGGCGTATCCATATCGATATTAAAATGGTTACAAACGGTGGTTAGCAGCCCAAAATAGTACGAGTGGCGCTTATCCCAACCGTTAATCGCGCCTTGATTGAGCGTCTTATCAACATGAGTAATGAGCTTTTCAGCAGCGAAATACTGACGCTTACCGAGTCCATCACAAGTTGGGCAAGCACCGTAGGGGTTGTTAAAACTAAACATGCGCGGCTCAAGCTCAGGTACAGCGCGATCACAAATCGGACAGCTGTGCTTGGCAGACATCACTTGATTATCAGAGCCGCCCTCAGTAGGATTACCATCCATAAAGTGCAGCGTCACTAGACCTTGTCCCAAACGTAGCGCGGTCTCCAAACTCTCAGCGACGCGGTTACCTAAGTTATCACGAACCTTAAAACGATCGACGACGACTTCGATGGTGTGTTTTTTCTTTTTATCGAGCGTTGGTAGCTCGTCAGTATCATAGACATAACCATCGACGCGTACGCGTACAAACCCTTGACCGATCAATTGCTCAAGCAGCACTGTATGCTCGCCTTTACGCTCACGCACTACTGGCGCAAGGATCATAAGCTTGGTCTCATCGGGGAGTGCCATAACCTGATCGACCATCTCGGTCACCGACTGCGCCACCATAGGTTCGCCATGCTCTGGACAATAAGGCGTGCCGATACGCGCGTATAATAGACGCAGGTAATCATAAATCTCAGTGATCGTACCGACCGTTGAGCGTGGATTATGGTTGGTCGATTTTTGCTCAATAGCAATTGCCGGTGATAAGCCTTCGATGCTATCGACTTCAGGCTTTTCCATCTGCGATAAGAACTGGCGTGCATAAGCGGACAGACTCTCGACGTATCGGCGTTGTCCTTCGGCATATAGCGTATCAAAAGCCAAGGACGATTTACCAGAACCGGATAAACCAGTAATCACCACGAATTTATCGCGTGGGATATCAAGATCAATGTTTTTGAGATTATGAGTACGTGCGCCGCGTATTGCGATATGGTCATGGGCCATCGGTAAGGGGTTTCCTATTTTCTAAAGTGGGTCAGCAGTTCATAAAACCAACCAACAATTGTAAATTTAAAAAGTAAATAATGTTAAGTCATAATAAAATAGATAAATAAAAGGAAAAAGCAGTCAAAGGCTTAACTATTTTTTAAACCCTATTCGCTTTCATTAATTAACAAAAGTCTATCTTTGTCAGTTAGGGGTGAATAGCCAACCTGTATTTATATTTTTACGATAGCTATTGAGTAAGTTTGAAACGGCTGCATTTCTAAGTAAACGAATAATTATCAGCAAGCCATATTCGTAGCAGAACAATAAGTAAAAGAACAATGCTATCAACGCTTTACTTTATAGTCACGATTAGGCGATTATTCAAGTCAGGGACACGTATTAAAGAAGGTTGGTAACAAAACTATAGAGATCATGAAGGTAGAGCTAGCGAGTAGCGCCTAGTAATAAAAGTCTCGGCAAGAAAATGGTGAATGTCTTATACTAGGGAGCTTGATTTGAGGCTGAAGTTAGCAGATGTTATAAGATGAACCAGTTAGCAGATGTTATAAGATGAACCAGTGAGGCAAGTATGAATAGCGTAGAGAAACGGGCAATCTTAGGGGTAGGCGGTATTTTTGCTCTGCGCATGGTTGGTCTGTTTATGATCGTGCCAGTGTTTTCGGTCTACGGTGATAATTACGCGTATGCCACGCCGTTTTTGATCGGCCTGGCCGTTGGTATCTACGGACTGGGTCAGGCGATATTTCAAATACCCATGAGCCTTGCCGCCGATAAGTTTCCGCGTAAGCCGATTATCATGCTTGGTCTGATACTGTTTGCGGCTGGCGGTATTATTGCCGCCAATGCCACTGATATTTATCAGGTAATCATCGGGCGCGCGCTGGCAGGGAGCGGTGCGGTTTCTGCGGTGCTCATGGCATTGCTTGCCGACGTCACCCGCGAGGAGATGCGCACCAAGGCAATGGCGACGATGGGCTTGACTATTGCTACCTCCATCATGCTCGCCTTTGCCTTTGGGCCGTTATTAGTAGGCTCGCTTGGTATCTCTGGTCTATTTTGGCTGACTGCAGGATTTGCTATTTTAGCGATGCTGCTACTTTTTGTCGTACCCACGCCAATGCGCGTGCTCAAGCACAATCTGGATAACAAATCGATCGGTGAGCAGCTCGCTACTGTGCTCAAAATCGGCGACTTAAACCGTTTGCACTTTGGAATTTTTGCGCTGCATTTGACCATGACAGCGATATTTGTGATCTTGCCGCATCAGCTCACAGAGGTGATGGGTCTATCGGTACGTCAGCAAGGCTTAGTCTACTTGCCGCTATTGTTTGTCGGCTTTGCCGTCGCCATTCCTTTTATTATTATCGCTGAAAAGAAGCGTAAAATGCGCCAAGTCTTTCTAGCTGCTATCGCCTTAATGACTGCAGCCTTGGCATTACTGGCGCTGGGTAGCCAAGTCGGTGTCGGTATTATTGTAGGTTTATTGCTCTATTTTATGGGTTTTAACTTACTTGAGGCCACTATTCCATCTTGGATATCCAAGCGCGCCCCAGTCGCGAATAAAGCCACGGCGATGGGGCTTAATTCATCGAGCCAGTTCTTTGGGGCTTTTGTTGGCGGAGCGATGGGCGGTTTGCTATTGACCCAATCTGACCTACTCGCTTGGGGCATTCTAGCTGCTATTATGGGAGCCGCGTTATTGATCATTCTGCCAATCTCGCAGCCGCCGTATCTATCGAGTACGACAGTAACGATACCCAAAGACGTCGATATTCAGAGCTGGTCGCAGCAGATAACCGCGATTACTGGTGTTGATGAACTGGTCGTTATGGCAAAGGAGCAAGTCGCTTATCTCAAACTGGATAAAACCCAGCTAACGGATGAAGCGAAGCAAGAGCTTGCCAAGTTAGCCCAAAGCCCTTTGAATATTTAATTGCGCCATTCAAATCTAATATTACCGAGCAGTGGTATTGTGCGGCAAAAGGGTAGAGCTTGGCATTTTAATATAGTTAGCTGAATGTAAAACTGTTATGGATTTAAACGCGCTACTGGTATAAATTTTACTTGCGTGCTGCGTTCCCAGAGGCTGCGCAAAATTCATCCCAGTAGCGCTATGACATTTTTAGAGTGTATCGACTATACTGAATACACATCACAGATAATAATAATCTATAGGGCCAATTAACGTACAAATGTATCATATTAAGCGACATAGAATGTCGTCTATAAATAAGAGTAGCTAGATATTTATGCAAAAAACGTATAAAGTAAACCTATAATATTAATTGAAAAGTAGGGTTGATAATTATTGACCTTATAAAAATAGATTAAAGTAAGCAACATAGGCTTTTATATAAAAGCTTAGCGCTTATCAACAAAATCATCTATAAAAAAGGAAGACATTATGCGCGGAGTTAATAAAGTCATCATCATCGGTAATCTTGGTGCGGATCCTGAATCGCGCCAATTCAATAATGGCGGTAGTGTTACTAATATCTCAGTCGCTACTTCTGAGCAGTGGACCGACAAACAAAGCGGTGAAAAAAGAGAAGCGACCGAATGGCACCGTGTCTCACTTTTCAATCGTTTGGGCGAAATTGCCGCTCAGTACTTACGTAAAGGCAGCAAAGTCTATATCGAAGGTAGCTTGCGCACTCGTAAATACCAAGCTCCTGATGGTAGTGACCGCTATGCTACCGAAATCCGTGCCGAGCAGATGCAAATGCTAGATGGCGCAAGCGGCGGTCAAGGCGGTCAGCAAGGCGGCTATAATAATCAAGGCGGTGGTCAAGGATTTGGTGGTCAGCAAGGCCAAGCTGGTGGCATGGCAGCAGTCGCACAAGGTGGTCAGCAGGGCGGCTATGGCAATCAAGGTGCACCGGCTCAGAATAACAATCAATTCAACCAACCAGCACAGACACCGCAGTCTAAGTCTAACGCTATGCCAGACGGACCAGTCGATGATGATATTCCGTTCTGAGGAATACAATAACAATATGTTGTATAGTGAGCTCAGTATAAAAACGATACAGTGGGACTGGGATAAATTTTACGCAGCCTCTGTCGGCGCAAGCACAGCACGCAAGGAAAATTTATACCAGTTCCACGTTGATATATAATTTATCTGTTTTATTTAGAACCGACTATATTTATAATTCTGTAGCTCATTGATAATAATATCATTGAGCTATTTTTATATCTAAAAGTATTGTATTTATATTCAATAATCAATAAAAAACAACTTATGTTGTTTTTCTAAAAAGTAACGCTATCGATAATGAATTATAAATAGCGTATTATCGTTAATAGAGTTTGGTATAATAGTGAGAGTTAATGCAGTCTGTATTTAGATTGAATTAATTGTTTTATATCTATAATCAAATAATTGCATCGCTCATTAGAGAATAAACGATTAAAGACGATGACGACTAATGGATTATAGATTTTAGGCTATTGAGTCTATTTCCTATAATAAACACTTTTATACCGAGGCTATTATGAAAAATAACAACCCTATTGATTTAGAAAACTTAGACGTCGAGCAACTGCGCGCAATCACTGAAAACGCCCAGCAGCTGATTGATCAAAAACAGCATCAACGTCTATATGATGCTTATATGCAATTTGAGCAAATCGCTGAAGACGCTGATAGCAGCATTGATGAGATTCTAAAAGCCGGCGAGAAGCTTGAGAAGAAGCGCAGCATCAAGTATCGCAACACCGATAACAGCGAAGAGACGTGGACAGGCCGTGGTCGCAAGCCAACTTGGCTTGTGGAAGCCTTAGCAGCTGGCCGTGAACTAAACGAGTTTGCTATTTAATAAAGCTATAGTCGAACCACTATTAAAGTGTTACAGCGTTAGACTCGTTTAGCCTACTACTGTAGTACTTGCACTCGTCTGCCTTGTACCACTTTTAATATTGATTGACTATATCAAATCAGTACGATACTCGGCGCTAAGCTTGAGTAAGAAACCAGTATTTTTATTTAAGAATACTGGTTTTTTTATGTCACCTAGAGTGCATTATTTGCTATGATAATGAGCTTTTAACCCTTTTAAAAGAGTCTTTTATTCGTGCCAAAACTGTCTGCATCGTCCCATAAACGTCCGCGTAAGCTGTGGTGGCTGGTGGGTTTGGTGGTGTTTGCGCTATTTGCAGTACTGCAAATGCCAGCGGCATGGATCGTCGAAAAATATGCGCCTGAGTCGCCATATGTGCAGCAAGTATCGGGCAATGTCTGGCAAGGTGCGCTTATCTGGCAATTACCACAAACGAGTACGGCGCTGACCGGCTCGGCCAATTGGACTTGGCAGCCGTGGCAGTTATTTTTGGGTAAGCTTAGCGCTGACGTTGAGATTACGACCGGCCAAACGCGCTTAGATGGACAAGTCAAGATAGGGCGCAGCGCATGGCAAGTGGATGATATGAGTGGCGAAATTGCTGCTGAAACTTTGGTCAGTGTCGTCGATTGGCAGCTACCCAACACACCGATTCAGCTCAATAATGTCTCTATACAGCGGCAGTCAGCGGCGGGTGATAAGAGCGCCGGTTTCCATAAAGCGGATGGTCAGCTCACTTGGGTAGGCGGTGAGGTCGGCTATCCTAATGCCGGCAAGATACTCTATATTACGATGCCGCCCATGCGCGCGCAGCTCAGTAGCGAACAAAAAAACGATAACCATCTACTACATGTCAATTTATTAAATAATCAAGACAAACGCTTAGGCGACTTGTATCTAGATGGTGATAACATGTTGGATGTCAGTTTGACCCAGCGCTTACTTGAGAATATGCCAGAATATCAAGGTCAAGCGCCGCAAGATACTCCAGTCATTAGTGTGCGTCAGCCGTTATTAACCGGCTTAGGGGCAAATTGATCATGAGTATGAGCGCACGACTAAAGCCGATAATGGATACGCTCAATCGCTTCTCAGCTTGGCTGTTATTATTAGCGATTATTTGGTTGTGTTGGGTGGCAGCGCGATTATTGTGGCTGATATTAGCGCCGCCACTTGCCCCAGCTTTACCGCTGCAAGCGCTTCAAAACAACGCAAATAGCGCCGTTGACAACAGCAACTTGTTTGCCATTTTTGCAGACCCTAAGCCTGCCGCGGCAGCTGTTCAGCCGCCGCCGAATGTAGAGCTAAAAGGAGTGCTGCTCGCCATACCTGATAGCTTGTCGTCAGCGCTACTAGACGTTAACGGTGACGTCAAAAACTACCGTATCGGTGATGACTTAGCAGACAGCGGTTTTACGCTTATCAGTGTCGATTGGAATGCAGTGATTATTGCTGACGCCGCCGATCAGCAAATCGTTATCGAGTTGCCAGAGGCGCTACCACTTGATCAGCGCGGTTTAGATGACAGCGCTATTGGCAATCAGCGCCTGCCTAATACGGGTAATGCAAGCAATACGCTACCTTTGCCAACCCAAAGCCCGCCGATAGCTACTGATGATCCGCCAGCAGAAGAGAGTCAACCTGCTGACACAAGCTCTGCTATCGAGGAAGCGGTAAGCGCGCTAAAAGAAAACCCAGCCAGTTATCTAAGCCGTATGGGCGTCATGGCGTCAGGCGAGGGCTATCAGGTCACTGCAGCTATGCCATCAGGATTGCGCAATCGCTTAGGGCTTGAGGCTGGAGACAAGGTACTGACTGTCAATGGGCAAACGGTTGGTAGCAGTCCAGCGCAAGATGCGACGGTTCTGCAACAAGTGCAGCAATCGGGCGCAGCGCAGATTGAGGTGCAGCGAGGCGAGCAAGTGATTACGATTCGCCAGCAGTTTTAGGGTAGCGCGAACATTTTTATCATAATTTAGTTTTATCAGTTTATCGTACACAAGTTTTACCGCGTTAATTTATAACTGTCAGTCAACAGTATGTTAGCCTGTAGCATCTTGTACCTCACAGTGACATCACAATGGGTAATCATGACCATGGTAAGTTTGGATAAGTTTTCAACGACAGCTTTACGTCTTTCTATACAGCGGTTACTACGTATATGCCGGCCTTTATACTTAGCGCTGCCATTATGGGCAGCCTCTTGTGGTCTGGCGAGCGCTGAGAGCTGGAAAGTTAATTTGCAAGATGCTGATATAAAAGCTTTTATCAACGAAGTGGCCACTATTACCGACCAAAACTTTGTTCTTGATCCACGTATCAACGGTAATGTCACTGTCATATCCAACCGTGCGTTGTCCCGTGATGAGATCTATCAGTTGTTTTTGAGCGTCATGCAAGTCAATGGTATAGCGGCGATAGATTCAGGTACTACCGTCAAACTAGTTCCAGATAATGTCGCTAAGCAATCGGGAGTGGCGGTCGATTTACGCGGTGATAGTATTGGCGAGTCATTGGCTACTCGAGTGATTTATTTGACCAACACGCAAGCGGCTGAGATCTTAGGCGTTATTCGGCCCTTGATGCCGCAGTCCGCCCACGCTGCTGCCGTACCGGGCGTCAATGCGCTGGTGTTATCTGATCGCGCCGATAGCCTCAACCAGCTCACTGCGCTGATTCGCGACTTAGATAGCAATGTCAATGATAGTCTGCAAGTGATACCGCTACGCCATGTCGACGCTGAGCGTATGATGGATCTGATTAGCGCTTTGGTGAGTACCGGCGGCGGTCAGGCAGCAGGCGGCGATCAGCTCAAGGTCATTGCAGATAGCGCAAGCGATAGGCTACTAGTCAAGGGCAGTCCGGAGATGATTGCCAAGGTACAAGAGATGGTCAATCAGCTTGATACCACGCCATCACGCCGGCTCAGCGGTTTGCGCGTATTTCGCTTAAAGTATGCTAGCGCCGCTCATATTGCCGATATGCTACGCGGTTTGTTGGCCAATCAGTCTCTTAATAGCTCAGGGGCAACCTCCACTCTAGAGTCCGCCTCCCTGACTGGGGCTAGTAGTACAGGCGCTACGATCAACGGGGCTGCCAATGAGCTACTCAATAACGCGACTAATAATGCAAACAGCCCTTCTGCGACTAGTGCTACAACAGGCGGCGCAACCAATAGCACCACAGGTCGGCCCTTTAGTATTATTGCTGATGAGACGCAAAATGCCATTATTGTCAATGCTGCACCTGAGCTGATGTTTGAGATTGAAGAGGCGGTGAACCAGCTCGATAATCGCCGCGCCCAAGTGCTCATTCAAGCGGCTATCGTGGAGGTATCCGGCGACGATGCAACGCAATTAGGCGTACAGTGGGCGCTTGGTAATGCCAATAGCGGCTTGGGGGTCGTCAACTTCAACAATGTTGGGGCTAGCGCGACTTCCTTGGCGGCAGCGGCCTTGGCAGGCGGCGGCGTAGCTGGTGCTGCTGGTCTTAGCTCAGCGGCCAACTCTATTGTCGGCGCTTTGATAGGGATTGGTGATAGCCGCAAAGACAGTCAAGGCAACACTGAGTTTTATGGCGCTATCTTACAAGCCCTCGACTCTTCAACCAGTGCCAATCTATTGTCGATGCCTTCTATTTTGACCTTAGACAACGAAAAGGCGAGTATTTTAGTCGGACAAAACGTACCTTTTGTTACCGGCTCTTATACCACTACCGGTAATGATTCTACTAACCCTTTTCAGACTATTGAGCGCCAAGACATCGGTATCAATCTCAATGTCATCCCGCATATCGGCAAAAACGGTACGGTGCGCTTGGAGGTCTCGCAAGAGGTTTCATCAGTTGTGCCAGGAAGCGTTGGTAACTCCAGTGGAATCATCACTAATAAAAACCTAATCAACACCACTATCTTGGCAGACGATCAGCAGACCATTGCTCTGGGTGGCTTGATGCGTGATAATACGACGTCCCGCCAGCAAAAAGTGCCCGGTCTCGGTAACGTTCCAGTGATTGGGCGCCTGTTTCGCTCAGACAATGACAGTACGCAAAAGAGCAATCTGATTATATTTTTGCAGCCGACGATATTGCGTGATGGCGGCGCGGTGGCTAGCGTCACTGAGCGTAAATTCAATCAGATGCGCGTCTTACAATTAGTCATTGATAAAAACGGCACTATCAAGCAGCTGCCTCTTAGCGGTACTGAAGGCTGGGATGGTGAGGTCAATAAAGATTATGAGCTCATGCCGCTAAATCCAATGATTCCTAAACGCGATCAGACGCCAAATCGAATAACCCCGCCATCAGGCTTCACGCGCGTTGATAGCCCAAATGCAGGTATCACTACTTATCCTATTAGCCAGTAGCTTTGCTAGCGGGTATCAACTTACAGACTATCGTAAAGGCGCATTATGAATAAGAAAAAATGGCTTACATTAGGTTTAGTCGGTACCGCTTTACTTTTGATACCTCGGCGTAGTAGTCGGCAGACGCCGCCGACCACTGAAGGTGATTTAAAAGGGCCACATAACGATGCTCAGCCGCTCGCTAAAGATAAAAACAGTACGCAAATAACCGCACCAACAGAGAATACTACCGATTAAATCTCGCTTTTTTAGACTTATCCCAGTTTGTAGACTTATCCTAGGCAGTCATCAGAGACACGCTGAGCAGCTTTAAAATTATCACTACGTAATATTATCAAGCATTGTGTTATTCTTTTAAGCAGTTCTTTACTGTAGCTGACTCCATGAAACGCCATAACGACGCATCCATACATTTACATTCCGCCCTCATCTCTTGGATATCCTTTTTTAGAGGATATGTTTTGAAGGGGGCAGTGCTTGTGATAATGCTTGTATTGGCAAGCCAGGTTTTATTAGGCTGCGCGCCGCAACCTGAGTCGATGTTCGAGCAGCAAGCGGAAGAGGAAGCAGCTAATGAAATCGGGGCTCATAGCACCATACAGAATTATGAACTTTCTAAGCCCAGTACTTCTAGCGCTGCTAACGCTTTGGATAAGACAGGCCATAAGCAAGCGCTCCCCATCAATATCAGTAAACAACAGACTATCGCGCGCCAACCTAACTGTAATGCGCAGCAAACGAGCTGTCAGTATTTGGAACTCAATACATTAGCGTTTACGCCGCCGCAGCCTTGGCTTGCCAATATCATGTGGCAAACGGTTGCCAGAACCTTATCGCCAGACACGCCTTTTACCAGTCAACAACAAGTGGCGAGAGATTCAGTATCAGCGCTGTTAAAACAAATAGAGTTTCATAGTGCAGGAGTCAGCTCGCAGCCTAAATATCAACGTATTGATACCGACTTAATCCTCAACCAAGGCTTGAGTGCTGATAGTGTTGCAGCAAGCAACAGTAGCAACATGGATAGCCACATGAATAACGAGGTGATGACAGGTTATCTATTAGTCGAATCGACTCAGCAGCGCAGCGAGGACCATCAGCAAGGGCATCGCGACTACGTCATGCTAGATATGCAAAAAAAGCTACAATTGACCATAGAGGATGTGTTATTAGCAGACGCTGATACCCAAAAGCTACTATCGACTTTTAATACCATCAAAAAACAATGGCTCGCTGAGCAAGGGGTTGAGCAGCAGTATCTAGAAGAGTGGCCGCTTCCCTTATCTGAGCAGTGGTATATCGATCAGCAGGGATTGCATCTGGTCTATCAATCCGGAGAGCTGCTCAATACTCAGCTTCAGCCAGTGGATTTTGTGGTTCCTTTCACTCAGCTCCAAGGTATTGTAAAGCCCAGTTATATGGTGAGACTCTCAACGAGTATGACGTCATCATAAGGCTTGTTTGATAGCTCAACTGTGATAGTTCAACCTTAGCAATGAGGGTCGAGCCCTACAATATATACCGAAAATAACAGTGATATTAATACAAACTCACCTTGCTAAATAACCGCAGATTAGTGATAGTAAGAAGCTAGTTTCAGGAGACCATTCATGGCTGATACCATCCAGTCGCTAACGAATAGTAAAGAGGGTGTACGTTACCCTTTAATTGATACGCATACCCATTTTGATGCGCCTGTATTCGATGCAGATAGAGCGCAGCAAGCGCAGCGTGCTTATCAAAGCGGAGTTGAGCATTTAGTGCTAGTC
This sequence comes from Psychrobacter sp. TB20-MNA-CIBAN-0197, assembly GCF_040309765.1. NCBI lineage: Bacteria > Pseudomonadati > Pseudomonadota > Gammaproteobacteria > Moraxellales > Moraxellaceae > Psychrobacter > Psychrobacter sp. TB20-MNA-CIBAN-0197. Next base: position 73,063 of record NZ_JBEOPC010000009.1, on the reverse strand, counting down.
GGCTATCTATACCGGCATTTTGACCGGCTTTATGAGGTAAAGCGGTTTTTTGATAAGCGTAAAGTTGCAAGCGACCAAGCTGATTCAGTAGACTCAGATTTAGTAAACATCGATGCCAGATCCATACCTGCAGCGCATATTGCGCTAGGGCTACATCCTTTTTATATAGATCAGCATAGCCAAGACCACTTAGACTCAATGGCAGACATGCTAGACAAACAACGTCCGTTGGCGATTGGGGAGATTGGGCTCGACACTTTTACGCCACAGATGAAAGAGCCTGAGGTTTTTGCTAAGCAGCAGCGCTTTTTTTGCGCTCAGCTCGATATGGCGGTGGCGCATCAACTACCGGTGATGCTGCATATCCGTAAAGCTCATGCTGAAGCGTTAGCGATACTAAAAGAGCATGACTATGACGCCAAAACCTTAGGCGGTATTGCTCATAGCTTCAGCGGCGGTGAGCAAGAAGCTAAGGCTTTTGTTAAGCTCGGGTTTAAGCTCGGTGTGACCGGACAAGTGACTAACCCGAATGCCAAAAAACTACGCCGCGCGCTGCAAGCAGCCGTTGCTGAGTACGGTATCGGCTGCTTAGTGATAGAGACTGACTGTCCAGATATGACGCCGATTAGCTGCCAGACTTCTCGCGATAACGCCTCCGCTTTAGGCAAAAATCAAGCTCAAAGCCCAGATGATGTTTGGGAGAGTGACGAGGGTGATGACAGTCATAATCGCAACGTGCCCGCTAATTTGCCTCTTGTGTTAGCAAGCTTAAGCGAGCTACTGGCAGTCGATGAGGCAAAACTGGCTCAGCAGCTGTGGCAAAATAGTATCGATAGTTTAGGTCAGTCTTGGTCTTACTCTGCCCCTGATTCTGGTACTATTTTGAGTACTGGCTCTAGTACTAAAAAGTCTACTTCTAACCAGTAAAATGACGCTGAGAAGTGCTAAGCCTTTAGCATTGATACTAGAAGCATAAATCAATGCGGTGCTAGTAAACAGAATGACAATAAATATAATTTCAATAATTATAGTTTCAATAAGTATAGTATTAATAAATAGAGTTTTAATGCATGAAAGATCAATTCGCCGTAACCGATAGTAAAGTCGCTGATAGCGATATACCTGAAATGATGACGACAGTAGCTGATGATAGTCAATATCAGCGCCGCTTTCAGGGCACTCAAAAGCTGTATGGCGCTGATGCTTTTGCAAGCTTTGCAGCCGCGCATGTCTATGTAATTGGTGTTGGCGGAGTAGGCTCTTGGGTGGCTGAAGCTTTGGCGCGAACCGCTGTCGGCTGCGTGACGCTAGTCGACTTGGACGTACTGGTCGCCTCTAATGTCAATCGGCAGCTACCAGCGCTTGACAGCAGCTTTGGTCAGAGTAAGATTGCCACTATGGGCGCGCGTATGCGTGAGATTAATCCAAATATAGAGCTGCACTTAGTTGATGACTTTTTGACGCCTGATAATGTCGCGCAGTTGTTACCTGATCGCAGGGCAGCTAAGCAAGCTATGGCGCAGAATCGGCCGATTATTATTTTAGATTGCGTCGATGATATGAGTGCTAAGCTTGCTATTGCCTTACATTGCCGCTTTAATAAGCTAAAGCTTATCTGTGCAGGCGGAGCAGGCGGCAAAATAGATCCGCGCCAGATTACGGTTAGCGACTTAAAAGACAGCTATCAAGATCCTTTACTGGCAAGACTACGTAACAAGCTGCGTCATGAAAAAGGCATCAATAGCCAAATGAAAGAAAAATTCGGCATCAAATGTGTCTATTCAACTGAGCCGCCGCGCGTCGAAAAGACAAGTCAGTCTGCCGGCTTAAACTGCGGCGGTTATGGTTCGGCAGTGGCGGTAACCTCAGTCATTGCTATGGTTATGGTAAGTGAGACTCTACTTATACTTAGCAAGCAAGCGGCGGCTACGGCGGCTACTTTATAATCGTTTTGGAGAAGGCATGTCCACTTATCCGCAAGCAAAAGATGAAAAAGCACGCATCGCGAAGCTACAAGAGTATCAAGTTCTCAACACGAATGTTGAACCGACTTTTGAGCGCCTATCCGACGTGGTAAAGACCTTCTTTGACATGCCAATCGTTGCCATTACCTTTATGGATGAAGATACTCAGTATTTAAAATCCCCTCGCGGGCTTGGGGATACTTGTACTACCACCCGCGGCGTGGCGGTTTGTAATTATACCGTGCTCTCTGACGAAGTGTTTGTGGTCGACGATCTATCGGTAGATGAGCGTTTTATTGATAATAGCTTAGTCACTACCGACCCTAATTTACGCTTTTATGCCGGCGCGCCTATTATCTTGCATGAAGATAATAAGACCTATCGTCTAGGCTCACTGTGCCTGATGGATACTAAGCCGCACTATGATTTTAGCGAAGAGCAAGCCAAGCACTTAACGCAGTTCGCTCAGATGGCAGCCGATGCGCTGCAGCTACAAAAAAAGCAGCGCCTTGCTAAGCATGCCAATGATATGAAATCAGATTTTTTGGCGAATATGAGCCATGAGATCCGTACCCCTATGAACGGCATCATCGGTATGGTCGATATGCTCGATGAGACGGCTTTGAGTGCTGAACAAAAAAACTATGTCGACAATATAAAAGTATCGACAGATCATCTGCTGGTTATTATTAACGGTATTTTGGACTTATCAAAAGTTGAAGCGGGTAAGATGGTCATCGACACGGTACCGATGAGCTTAGCTACTATCTGCAATGAAGTAGTGAATTTATTTACCACTAAGGCCACTCAGCGCGGATTGACTTTAGAGTACCACTACGATGATACTCTAAACGCCTATGTAGAAGGCGATCCTGTACGCCTTAAACAGATTTTTTCTAATCTAATCAGTAATGCCATTAAGTTCACTCGCGAGGGTGGGCACATTGTCTTTGATGTCAGAGAAGCCGAAGAACATGATTTGGAGGCGTTTGACGCTCAACGAGGCGTATTGGACGCCACTAACAATCCTATTCATTATGACGATATGACGTTTTGTATTACCGTCTCAGATACTGGGGTCGGGATAAAAGCGGAGTCGCTAAATGCGATCTTTGATGCCTATAATCAAGCAGACAAGTCAACGCACCGATTATATGGTGGGACCGGTCTTGGATTGTCGGTCTGTAAGTCACTAGTGGCGCTAATGGGTGGTCATATATGGGCGGATAGTGTCGTTGGCGAAGGCACCACCTTTAAGATATTGCTGCCCTTAAAGGCGATTGATAAGCCCCAGTATAAGTCATGGCAACAGGCCAATCATATCGATATCGAACCTGAATGGCACTATAACGGACATGTACTGTTGGTTGAGGATGATAATGTCAATGCGATGATTGCGCTAAAGGCTTTGCGCAGTAGTGGCCATGAGGTCACGCACGTCACTGATGGCCAAAAAGCTATTGATGAATTTATAGCGAATCCTAAACGTTACGATGTGATTTTGATGGATCATCATATGCCTATCATGGACGGCATACAGGCGACCATCAAGCTGCAAGAGTTATTCGATACTGAGGACTTGCCGCCTATTATCGCTCTAACTGCTAACGCTATGGACGGCGAGCGCGAAAAATACCTGCAAGTGGGTATGCAAGACTACTGTAGTAAGCCCTTCAAAAAAGAGCAGCTCAATGCCTTAGTGCAGTATTGGCTGATGTATAAACAGTCCGTTAATACATAATTTTAGATACAACCTAAAAAAAGGCTTAATCGCAATCCGATTAAGCCTTTTTGTCTTATGATTATCAATCAATAGTGAATTAGCTCACACGAGTTTGATAGTCACCCGTACGCGTATCAACACGCACCACTTCACCTTGCTGTACAAACAGAGGCACACGTACGACAGCGCCCGTCTCTAAGGTTGCAGGTTTACCGCCGCCGCCAGAGGTATCGCCGCGAACGCCCGGATCAGTTTCGGTGATCTGTAGCTCTACAAAGTTCGGCGGGGTGATAGATAATGGCACACCATTGAACAAGGTGATCACGCAAGTGGCGTTGCTGTTTTCTTTGAGCCACTGCGGGGTATCGCCCATCGCCGTTTTGTCCGCTTGGATTTGCTCGAAGCTCTCAGCGTCCATAAAATGCCAAAACTCACCATCGTTATACAGATAATCCATTTCCGTATCGATGACGTCAGCGGCCTCTAAGCTGTCTCCTGATTTAAAGGTTTGCTCAAGCACCTTACCGCTACGTAGGTTACGTAGCTTGACGCGGTTGAACGCTTGTCCTTTACCAGGTTTGACGAATTCATTTTCCATAATGGCACAAGGGTTGCCATCGAGCATGACCTTTAGACCAGCTTTAAATTCATTAGTAGAAAAACTTGCCATAACAACAAACTCCTAGTAGCACTGCCTTGGGTTTAAGTGATTGGATCGTAGTAGCGATTTAATAGTAACCATATATAAGCACAAATAAATAAGAGGTAAAATACAGTAATTATGCTCGCTATATTTTGCTAGGTGACTAGCACGCCGCAGTGATAAGCGTATAATGGCGACTTTTAGGCATAAAGTATTAGGGTGTTATGATAAACCATTTAATCCTACAAAAAAACTGGCAAACGCAATTATCCGAAGCCATAAGCTCTATTGATGAGTTATTAGGCCTATTAAAACTCGAATCGCTAAGATCTCAGATATATGTACCAACGCATTTTGAGCTTCGAGTGCCGCGCGCTTTTGTCGCGAAGATGCAAGTCGGTGATGCCAATGATCCGCTGCTTAGACAAGTGCTGCCGGATCAAAGAGAGCAGATAGCCGTGACGGGCTACGTCGCAGACCCTTTAGCTGAAAATTCACAAAATCCGCTGACCGGCTTACTGCATAAGTACCAGTCTCGAGTGTTACTGACGGTGACCGGAGCCTGCGCTATCCATTGTCGTTACTGCTTTCGTCAGCATTTTGACTATCAAAGTAACTTACCAAAAGCCTCAGCGCAGGATGGCATTATCCACTATATCCACGAGCATCCTGAGATCAATGAGGTAATCTTGAGCGGTGGCGATCCTCTAAGCGTCTCAAACCGTCGGCTCTTTGGGTGGCTTGAGCGTTTAGAAGCTATCCCGCAGCTGACGACGATAAGGCTGCATACGCGTTTGCCAGTAGTCATTCCTGAGCGCTTAGACGCCGAGCTACTAGAACGACTGGCGAGCAGTCGTTGTCAGATCGTCATGGTTATCCACTGCAACCATGCCAATGAGATCGATGACACCACCGCGCAGCATTTACAACGAGCGCGCGTAGCAGGCATTACCTTACTCAACCAGACGGTACTGCTGCGCGATATCAATGATGATGTAGAGACGCAAGTGGCCTTAAGTCAGCGTCTGTTTGCCGCTGGTGTGCTGCCTTATTATCTACATGTATTGGATAAAGTGGCGGGCGGCGCGCATTTTGATAGCTCAGAGAACGAAGCTATCGCGCTGTACTGGACGCTATTAGAGCGGCTGCCTGGTTATTTAGTCCCTAAGCTGGTGCGCGAGTTACCCAATAGAGCGTTTAAGGTGCCAGTTGATATTTACAAACTCAGATAAAGGCTGTGTCTCTGAGCGCTTTAGCGAATATGATTTTATGCTTATTGATATTTAGTTATGCTAGTATTAGCATCTGATGTCATAAACACAGACTAGACATAGCTTATCTAGTTGCACAGAACTAGTGATAAAAATCTAGAAACCTAGAAACCTAGAAACATAAGCACCTAAAAACTTAAGTACCTCGATTGCTATCGTAAGATTTGTGAGGATTTTTTATGCGGACCAATACGACTCTGAATTTATTAGTCATAGACGATGATCAGCTATATGCTGAGGGTTTGATCAATTTATTAAAATCTTACTATGCTGAGGTGAATTTAGGGTTTTTGGACGATAAAGAAGAGCTGCTCAAGTCATTACGCCACAGCTGGGATGTCCTAGTGTTTGGTAGAGCTTATGACTTAAGCTTCACCGATGTCGTGGCTATCGTTCAAGAGCATAATATTGATCTACCTATCATTGGCCTGATGAGTGATGAGCTGGCAGACAACGGCCGCAATCAAGATGGGCTACCGGTGATTATTGACGGTACTATGGTCAAGGCGCTGGTCGCTGAGCGCGAGACACAAGTGGTGATGGCGATTCGCTTGTTGCATGCTAATTTGCTTGCCAGGCGGCAAGTTGGCAGTTTAAAACAAGTGCTAACTGAGTCAGAACAACGCGCCAATCTACTGATAAAAAACTCCAAAAGTGCGGTCGCTTACATCGATCAAGGTATTCATATTTTCGCCAACGACCCTTATCTTAAGATGTTCAACTTTGAGACGATGGACGATATTATTGGTTTACCTGTCATCGACTTGATAGCCGGGTCTGACAATGTCAAAGACTTTAAGCAGTTTTTGCGCCAGTTTGACAAAGGCAATCGACAGCAAGTCGAATTCAACTCCAACAGTAAAACCAAAGACGGTGACGTCTTTGAAGTCAAGCTGCAGCTGGCTACCGCTACCTTCGAGGGCGAGCCTGTGACGCAGATCATCATTCAGCAAAGTGGCCCAAGTAGCGCTGAGATCGACAAGCAGCTGGCCGCGGTAGAGCGTCTAGATAGCTTGACGGGGCTCAGTAACCGCCGCGGTTTTGAGGAGCGGCTTGCAAGCTTGCATCAGCAAGTCCTAAACAATAAGAGCCACGCAGGTCTGCTGTATATCCAGCTAGACAACACCGGTATGATAAGCAGTAGTTTGGGACTAGAGGGGGTGGATGCCACCGTCAAGCAAGTCGCCGCGCTGCTCGATGACATCGCTGTCGACTATCCGGTTAGCCGTTTTAGGGACACCTCATTTACTATCCTGGCCCATGATATCTCAACCCAAGCGCTCAAGGAGTTGGCTGAGCGTGTACGGCTAAAAATCAGTGAGACGCTCATCAACGTGGACAAGCGGACGATAAGTACGACTGCCAGTATCGGCGTGGTAAAAATCGACCAAAATGCTCCTGCTCCTAAAGTGTTGCTGGAGCGGGCGCTAGAAGCCATCAACCATATCGGCATAGAGACGAGCAATCAAGGCGATGCTTATCACTTCTACGATTTGAGTAAACATGTGAGCGAAGATGACAGTGCTTTGGCTGAATATTTAGTCAATGCTATTACTGATAATCGCTTTGAGCTCATGTTCCAGCCTATCTACGATATTGATCTGGATCGCAGCGACTTCTTTGAGGTGTATCTGCGACTGCCGTTAGGTGATACCGAAAACACAATACTCACTCCAAATCAGTTTTTATCAGTAGCCAAATCTCATAATCTACTTGGGAAAATAGACCGCTGGGTACTTATCAATGCTTTTAAACAGCTAAGCACAGTACGTAAGTCGCATCCAGAAGCGCGGCTGTTAGTGCAATTAACGAGTGCTTCATTGGTCGATAAAAAACTTGCAAGCGTAGCCAGTCAAATTATCAAAGCAGTAGGAGGGCCGGCAGGCGCGCTTACTATCCAGTTCAGTGAGCAAGATATTCGCAATCATCTAACAATAGCAAAATCGCAGTTTGCAGCATTGAATCAAGTCAACTGCCGACTAGGTATTAATAATTTTGGTAGCACGACAAAGTCACTCGATACCGCTGAATTTGTGCAACCGCATATGATACGTATTGCACAAAGCTACGTCACCGATATCCATACCGACGACAATTTGGATACCATAAAATCATTAATCACTGAAGTAAATAAGTTAAACATCAACGTATTAATGCCTTATATCGAAGATGCTGCCACTATGTCTGTTTCTTGGAGCGTAGGCGCACGGTATCTACAAGGCTACTATTTAGAAGAGCCGAGCCGCACTATAAATGTCGTATAAACGCGGCGTATATAATCGCTACGCTCATTCGCTCATAGCGGTTGTTTAACATCAAAAGCAGTACTAACGTTTTTTATTAACAGAAGTTTTTGTTAACATGTCTATGGTTATTCGTCAAATAAGTGTTATTTTTACTGCTGCTATTTTACTTAGCGCTTGTGGTGAGCGTACCCCGCCTGATAGCCGTGCTGCGGTGACCCTACCGGTATATGAGCAAGGAGATGCAGATAATGGCGCGATAATCTACCAAGACGCTTGTGGTCAGTGCCATCAGCTTACCCCAGGGCTTAATAAAAAAGGCCCGCAGCTGATGAATATTTATGGTGCTAAGGCGGCGCAGCTCGCTGATTATGATTATAGTGAAGCGCTTAAGACCTCAGGCTGGGTATGGGATGCTGAGACGCTCGATCCTTATATCGCAGATGTTGAAACAGCGATGCCCGAATCAAAAATGCTCGCAGATCCGATGCCCGATGCCAGCGAGCGAGCTGATGTCATTGCCTATTTATCGACGCTACGTGCGCCGGACTCAGCGGATGCTCAAGTCGATACGACGAATCAATCTAATGATCAAAATAACCAGAATAGCAATCAGCATAGTCAAATGAGTAACGATGCTGTCGTTATATCAGACGTAGCAGCAGAAAAACCCGCCGCTGATTTTCAGTAGACCTAGCAATTCTAATCGCTTTAGCAATAATCTTATTCTGAACTTATATCCTTACTGTTTTTATTATGATGCCAAGCCTATGACTGTAGAAGTAGCCCCTTTATCCAAAAGTGCAGCAGCTGATAACTATGCGCGCAATCAGCAGCAAATCGCTCATCTACTCGTGCAGCTGAACAAGGTGGTGCTCGATAAACCCCAAGTGCTCAAGCTTGCACTCAGCTGCGTCCTCGCAGGCGGGCATCTACTGCTACAAGATTTGCCGGGTATGGGTAAGACGACGCTTGCACAGGGGTTAGCGCAGTTGTTAGGACTGAGCTTTAGCCGTGTGCAATTCACTAATGATATGCTGCCTGCTGATATCTTAGGTATGACACTCTATGATCAGGGCAAAATGGCTTTTGAATTCAGATCCGGACCGATATTTACTCAGCTGTTATTAGCTGATGAGATCAACCGCTCAAGCCCTAAGACCCAAAGCGCGCTACTCGAAGCAATGGAGGAGCGGCAAGTCACCCAAGACGGGCAATCGTACCCTCTGCCCAAGCCGTTCTTTGTCATTGCTACCCAAAACCCGTTGCAGCAAGCCGGGGTTTATCCGTTGCCTGAGTCGCAACTGGACCGGTTTTTGATGTGTTTGTCGCTCGGTTATCCCTCTGCTGAGGCGGAGCGTGCACTCTTGCGCGGGCAGGATCGCCGTGAGTTATTGCGTGAGTTACATGCCATACTCAATACCGAGGACGTGCTACTAGCGCGCCGAGGCGTCCAGCAAGTCTATGTTGCAGATGCCTCTTTAGACTATCTACAGCGCTTGGTTGCTAAGACTCGGATCAGTCAAGACTATCATGGGCTATCGCCGCGTGGCGTGCTGTCACTACAAAGTGCCGCGCAAGCTTATGCCTATGTCTCAGGTCAGCAAGAGGTGACACCAGAAGATATTCAAGCGGTGTTTGCTGCGGTCACTGACCACCGGCTAGGTCAGCGCTTCGTACCTGCCAATGCCGTCAGTGGCCAAACGCCGCCAACTATCGCCCAGCGTATTATGGCGGAAGTGGCGGTAATCGTCTGACGACTGCCTTCAAGTAATAGAGTGACTATGACCATCTTTCCTCAGGCCATAAAGCAGCCATTGACCGCGATGTTCAGGCGCTGGTTTGCCAAACGCGCCCCTAGAGACGATAACGCGACTCTCAATTTGCGTAATGTTTATATCTTCTTTAGCCGCGAAGGGCTACTGTTTGTCCTGCTGCTTATTATCACTTTTATCGCAGGGATCAATTATGGCAATAACTTGGTGCTAGGGCTGTGCTTTTATCTAATCAGCGTCTGGCTCATCAGCTTTCATGTCACCTTTGCTCATGTCTCAGGGCTACAAGTACGCTTGCTTGAAGTGACGATGGCCGAGGCAGGCAAGCCAGTTTGGGTAACCTTGCAACTGCTGAGCAATAGCCGGCACCCTAGACGGCAACTGTCTATTGGCTTTGATGCACAAGGTAAATATTCACAAGATAAAGATCTGACAAATAAAAGCTCGGTAAACGGCCCACTAGACGTCATGCAAACCACAGTGCTCCTGCCGCGTCTTGAAAATGAGCAAATCATTCGACTCCCAGTTGCAACCTACAGGCGCGGTAAACTTGAATTACCACGTTTGCATATTAAGACGGTCTATCCTTTAGGGATTATGCGCGCGTGGTCGTACGTCTACTTTGCTCGGCCAGCATGGGTATATCCGCAGCCCGAGGCGTTTGAGTGGCAAGCGCGGTATCTGAGCGCAAATAGCACAGATCTGCCCACCGGTGGGCAGTTTACCCAAGGTCAGGACGACTTTGAGCGCCTTGATAACCATGTCGCAGGCGAGTCTCTAGCGCGTGTCTCTTGGGCGCATGTGGCGCGCGGGCAGGGTATGTTTACCAAGCACTTTGCTGATCCTGTCGGCTACGAGCAGCGCTTAGCTTATGAGGATATGCCAGCGATAACTCATGAACAAAAACTGGCACAATTGACTTATGGGGTGCTGGCCTTAAGCAAGCTTGAGGTGCCGTTTCAGCTACAGTTGCCGCATGAAGCGCCTAGTACCGCTGAAATAGGCCAAGGCGAAGCTTTCGGGCAAGCTTGCTTACTAAGAGTAGCGCAAGCATCATGAGTTTATTGAAGCGTAACAAAAAGCAGTCAAGCTCAGCTAAGGTATATTCAAATGCAAAGCCAGATACGCGGCGTACTTCGATAACAGCTATTGATGACAGCGACGTAAGCTTTGAGAAACTGGCTTATGGTCAACTGGCATCTACTCGTCTGCCAGATAGGCAGCGACACGATAAGCCCGCTAGCATAAGCAATAGGTATCAGCGGCTATTGTCATTGCCCGCATATTATTGGGTGCTCATCGCCCAGCTGTTTGTCATCCTCCCTCATGCCGCTTATTTACCGCTATGGTTGATAGGCTTTGCCATTATCACTATTATCGCCCAGCTGCCAAGTATCAAAGCGAAGTTCAAACCCACTCGCTTAAAGCGCCTTTATCAAGTCATGCAGATGCTAGGGTTTTTATTGGGGTTAGCTGGCTTGTCGCTCACTTATGGCGCAGCTTTTGGTTTAGACATGGGCGTTGGGTTTTTAGTGCTGTGCTTAGTCAGCAAGCTATGGGAGCTTTATAAACGCCGTGATGCCTATGTGGTACTGAATTTATCATTATTTGTTATTGCAGGTTTGTTTTTATTAGATCAGGGTCTTGTCACCACTTTGCAGGTTGTCGCGGCGACTATTATCATATTATTGGCTTTTATAACGCTCAATGATGATAGCAATACGAGCGGTGACGGGCGCATGCGCACCCTTGGCGTATTAGGCGTTTCAGCGCTACCTTTATTAGTGGTGCTGTTTTTATTCTTTCCGCGCTTGCCGCCTTTATGGTCCGTGCAGCTGTCCTCAAGTCAGGCAACTACTGGCGTCTCTGATAGCATGTCGCCAGGTGATATTGCGAGCTTGAGTCAATCGACAGAGCTTGCTTTTCGTGTAGAGTTTGCTCAAGCTCGCCCGGCACAAAGCGAGCTGTACTGGCGCGGCTTAGTCTTTAGTGATTTTGATGGCGTCACTTGGCGTCCCAACCGGCGCGTGCAGCAGCAATGGCAGCCTGGCAGGCAACCCCCTAACTGGCTTGCGCGGTCGCTTGCCACTGCCACTACTAAGACTGAGCCAAAAAGCTACGAGATCACCTTAGAGCCCACTCAGCAGCAATGGCTGTTTGGCCTTGATTATCCTTTACCCCAAAATAAAGATACTCGCTTGACCTCAGATTTTACCTTAATCAAAGAGGAACCTGTCAGTGAGCAGCTGCGTTATGAGGTACTACGCTATGCGCCTATGCAGATTGATCCTATCCTTGATGAGGTCAGCCGTGCGGCTAATCTAACGCTGCCTAGTGCAGGTAATCTACAAACGCAAAACCTTGCCAAGCAGCTATTTGCTCAATCAGGATCAGACCCTGAGCGTTATATACAAGCTATCCAGCGCTGGATCAATCAAACTGAGTTTCGCTATACTTTATCGCCGCCGCCACTGGATGAAGACCGTATCGATAGTTTCTTATTTGAGACCAAAGCTGGATTTTGTGAGCATTATTCCTCAAGCTTTACCTTTATGATGCGTGCGGTTGGCATACCAGCACGCGTGGTGGCCGGCTATCAAGGCGGCGAGATGAGCCGCGGCGGTAACGTCTGGGAAGTGCGGCAAATGGACGCACACGCTTGGAGTGAAGTATGGCTTGAGGGTCAAGGCTGGGTGCGCGTTGACCCGACAGCTTTTGTTGCTCCTGAGCGCGTTGAGCAAGGGATGGACGCGCTGACTCAGTCGCGAGGTGCTAGCCTGTTCGGCGAGGGCGCAGCCGCTCAAGTCAGCTATCAGCAGTATCAGATGCTACAAGCGCTAAGACGACTATCTGATCAAGCCAGCTACTATTGGCAAAAAGATGTCGTCGGCTATGATCAGGATAAACAAGCCGGATCGCTGCTTAAGTGGTTCAATATTCGTTCTATCTCTGAGCAAATCGCTTGGCTAGCAGCGAGCGCTATCACCGTGATAAGCCTACTCGTCTTTATGATCTGGTATCGTAGGCGCAAACAGTGGCATCCGGCAGATAGACCGCTGATAAAGCTCTCTAGCAAGGTAGCTAAAAACGATAGAGCTTTATCGCGTCATGATAACGAAGGCGCTTTGGCATGGCTTAAGCGTTTAGAAAATAGCCAAGCTCATGGGTTGAATGGGGAAGGTCTGCAAGAGGTTAGCCGTCATTATAGACAGCTGCGCTACGGACGCTTAAGTGACGCTGACACTCAAAGCCCAGAGTACCAACAAGTACTTAAAGAGCTCAAGCGCAGTGTTAGTCAACTGTTATAGCTACTAGCGTAATAATAAAATAGGCGATAAGGTTTTGGTGATAATCTTGGTAGTGGTGCTACCGATAAAGAGCTGTTGAAACTTCGAGTGCCCATAAGCGCCGATGACGATCATATCGATAGCATTATTGGCTTGAAACTCAACCAGTCCCTCAACGACATCATCATAAGGCAAGTGATGAGCCGTAACGGTAAATCCTGAAGAGCTGAGCTGCTCAGTCACAGCTGCTAAGCTACTTTTGGCGGTATCATTATCATTACCGACCATCACAATATAACCTTGCAAGCCCTTTAGCAGCTCGCTATTCGCCACCATCTGCGCCGCTTTTATCGCGGTTTTACTGCCGTCAAAAGCGATAAGATATGAGGCTGGTGTTTTAAATGATTCTGAGCAAATCAAGATAGGCTTATTAGAAGCGCGGGTCACCGTTTCAATCTGACTACCGATATTGACGCGATCATTTTGATGATCTTCTCCGCGTCGCCCTAGCACGATCGCACGGTTTTCGCTGTCAAAATGTTCGATGGCGGGCAGTAGTTTACCGCGGCGTCTATAAGCTTTTATCTCAACATCGAAGTGGCTACTTATATGGCTTTTTGCATCTTCGATGAGTGCGTTGCTATAGCTGTTGACCACTTTAGCTCTTTGCTCATCCAGCTGTGTCAACTCCTCTAGTAATATCTGCCGACTATCGATTCCTATCGTTCCTGATAAGTCGCGTCTAGAGGAGACAGGGACATCAACCACATTGAGTAGCGCCACCGCTAAATTGAGGCGATCGGCGTACCATGCTGCATAGCTACAAACGGACTGAGTGACGGTCGAGCCATCAACACAAGCTAAAATATGCTGTTCACTAGACATAAAGTCTCCTCAATATAAAAATCATCGGCTGTTGGCGTGGCTACTGATTGTCTTTACTATAGCAAATTATAAGATTGTATGAATAGCGCACAAAAAAGCGCTCTAGAGAAGTCCTCTAAAGCGCTTGCGCTTATCATCAATTTTGAGTTATGAGCTATGAGCCGCAGTTGCAGCACTTAGCGCACATATCACACTTATTACAAGTAGCTTCGCTAGTACAGCCGCACTTTGAGCAGCTACAAGTTTTGCTACGAATGGATAAACCGCTTAGATGTGTATTTTGGGTCAATGACATAAGTAATCCTTATTATCGATGAGTGATAACTTATACTGTCATAGAGCAGAGACTTATTCAGTAATTATCTTGTGGGCTTGACGCAAAGGTTTGTTAGAAAAAAAGTAACAGCCTTTTAAAACTGTTGTTGTGAGTATTGATAAGAGCATACGTGCTATGAGCGCTGCATGGACTTACTGACACTTGCGATCAAAGTGACCATAAGCATACCTGTAACTACTAGTACCGCTGCCATTAGATGCGCTGTCTCATAGTTTAGCGCTTCGACTTGCTCATAAATCGCGATGGAGATGACTTTTGTTTCGCCTGAGATGCTACCGCCTATCATCAATACCACGCCAAACTCGCCAATGGTATGAGCAAAGCTTATCAGACTACCCAATATAATACCGATACGCGCTTGCGGTAACGCTATGGTGATAAAGCGTCTAAGGCGACTGGCTTCTAATAATTGCGCCATTTCTGTGACGCTTTTAGGAATTCGCAAAAACTGCGCGTAAACCGGTTGCACATAAAAAGGCAGGGAGTAAATGATAGAGCCGACCACAAGGCCTTCAAAGGTAAACACTAAGCTTGCAAGATTATGCGCGCTCAGCCATTGACCAATAAGCGAGTTCGGACTCATCAGCAGCAGTAAATAAAAGCCAATAACCGTCGGCGGCAGCACTAAAGGCATTGCTATAACGCCTAGTAAAATAACTTTGAAACGACTGACAAAACGATAACGACTGGAGCGCGCAAGCCAATAAGCAAGCGGGGTCGCGAGCAATAAGAGACATAAAGTCGTGACGCCTGCCAGCTTAAGGCTGACCCAAAATGGCATTAACATCGCTGATAAGAGAGAAGGGTCGACCATAGCGCTACAACTATTACAGCAGAAGGGGAGTAATGGTACTCATCAGCTATTAACTATTAGCCATCATGAGTTAACCGTTGTTGCTTAGCCATTTGGGCGACTCATTGTCATAATATTCTTGCTTCCAAACGGGAATATCGGCTTTGATGGTATCGAGGATCCAGCGGCAAGCATCAAACGCCGGATAGCGGTGGGCGGAGATCACACCGATCCAAACGGCAATATCGCCAATCTCTAATGCGCCGATACGGTGAATGGCAACCGCAGCGGTAATCTCAAATTTTTCTTTAGCCTCATCCATGATTTGCCGACCTTGGTTAATCGCCAAATCCTCATAGCCGTAGTAAGTCAAACGCTCGACACAGCTGGCATTATTATGATTGCGCACGCGACCTTCAAAACAAGCAAAAGCACCGCAGCTGTCGTCATTGAGCATGGCTCTAAGGCGCGTCTCGTCAATAGCTTCATCTAATAGCGCAAAACCATCACGCTCAGCGATAGCATAAGCGTCATCAGCACTGCGCTTGATTTGCATCGATTGGCTATGTACGTCTTCTTTATCGCCAATTTTTATTTCGTTGTTTTTATTCTCACCAGTCATTGATATGCTCAGATTATGAATCGGTTCTAGTTTAGTTCGACTATTTTGAGTTGTGTTATTTTTGCTAGGCTAGAGTTGTAGTCTACGACAGATAATTAGCGACTAGCCGCCTGCCACAGGGGTAATAAACACCACGCTATCGCCATCATTAATCGGGTCATCCCATTTGGCAAAGTAATCATTTACCGCCACACGCAGATCGGCTTGCGGACGGCTAAAGTGATGCTTATCGCGAAGCTGCTCATATAGCTGAGCTAGTGAAGTATCAGGGGCAAGCGTGACTTGCTCTTGCTGACAATTGGCTTCGTCCGCAAGACTGGCAAAATACAGTACATTGATGGTCATCAAATCATTTGTATTGTCAGTCATCTTACTACTCCTATAGAGCGGCGCTGCATGGAAAAGTGCAGCGTTGCTTGAAATCGTTTATTCGCTAAAATTATTTTTGATAAAACATCACACTTAGACTATGTTACTTGATGGTTATAATCTGACTTGCCACCGGTCTTAGTCATGAGTTTGACTCCATCAATCACGATGTCATGCGACAGCGCTTTGGTCATGTCATAGATGGTCAGGCAAGCCACGCTAACAGCGGTCAGCGCCTCCATCTCCACCCCAGTTTTGTGAGTGACTTTCACCGTTGCATTGACCATGATGCTATTTAAGCTGTCGTCATACTCGAAACTTAAGCCAATTTTATCTAGCGGCAATGGATGACAAAGCGGAATCAAATCATGAGTACGCTTGGCTGCCATAATACCTGCGATATGGGCAGTTTGGGTGATACTGCCTTTTTTTGTCATGCCATCAGCGGCTTTTATTTGACCATAGATGTCCGCTGGAAAACACACCTGACCGACAGCATGCGCTTCTCTAGTAGTAGCTGTTTTGTGGCCCACATCGACCATATGAATCTCACCATCGCTGTCTAAATGCGATAGGGTAGCGTGCGAGCGGTTTGCAGTATTAGCCGGAGCATTTTTATAATCAGAAGATATAGACATGTACTTTTCTTAACTCATTAAAGGTTACTTATATTTTATAAGTCTCAAAACGCTAGTCGTGACCTGGATTGGCGCGCATAAAGTGCGCAACAAAGTTACAGGGACGGGTACGATTATCGAACTGCTCTTTTAAGATATCATTCCAGCCGGTACGGCAAGCACCGGTCGAACCCGGTAGGCAGAAGATGCCTGTGCCATTGGCCATACCAGCGATAGCGCGCGACTGAATGGTTGACATACCGATATCCTCTTTGGAGAGCAAACGGAACATCTCGCCAAAACCGTCAATCGACTTGTCAAACAATACGCTGACCGCTTCTGGCATACTATCACGGATAAAAAACCCAGTGCCGCCTGTGGTGATTACTGCATGCACATTAGGATCAGCAATCCAGCCACTAATGACCGCACGAATGTGATAAATATCATCAGTAATCAGCTGACGATCAGCTAAGTGGTGACCCGCATCAACCAAGCTATCGGCTAAGTACTGCCCTGAGCTATCCTCCTCAAGCGTACGACTGTCAGAGACACAAAGCACAGCAATATTCAGCGGGGTAAATTCTGCAGCAGGCTTAGACATAGATATTCCTAATTCTAATCATTTGATAAGTTTAAATATTTTATTTTTACGGTTTGACAGTTTGCCGTTTTACTATGAGAGCTCCATCTACATACTCTAACCACCGATAATCGATAAGTTATGCATCATGCCGCTATTAGACTCATGCAGATGGTGATGCTCAGGCTTAATCGGCATAAAGCTATGCAAGGTGTTGACTAGACCTTGCACATCGTCGTTTTTCAGATAATCTCGAATATCGTAATTGCCTTCATCAAATAGACACAGATGCACTTTGCCTTGGCTACTCACGCGAAGACGATTACAGTTATCACAAAAGTGCGCGGCATAAGGGGCAATCATACCGATACGCCCGAGATAGTCAGGATGGCTGTATTCTATTGCAGGGCCATCAGCGCTACCGCGATCATGCGACTGCCAACCGCGCTCGAGCAGATAATCCGTAATCATATCAGACTGCGCATGCTGAGCAAAAAACAAATCGCTGTTGTCACTGGTCTGCATAAACTCGATAAAGCGGTAGGTCACAGGACGGTCTTTGACGTAGTCCATCGCGTCAATTAAGTTTTGAAAAGCAGTCTCCGCCATTAAGATACTATTAATTTTGAGCTTAATATCAGTAGTCGCTAGAAGGGTGTCCATGTCGCGCATCAGCTGGGGCTGGGTATTAAAGCCCGTCATCTGATGAAAAGTATCGGCATCGAAACTATCCATACTGATGTTGAGCTGGTTTAGTCCTGCCGCCTGCCAGTTGGCTAGGTGCTTGCCAAGCTTGTAGCCATTGCTAGTCATTGCGACCATCTCGATACCAGCGGTATTCTTGATCGTTTCGATAACCTCCACCACATCGCGTCTGATCGACGGCTCGCCACCAGTGATACGCACCTTTTGCGTGCCCACTTGCGCAAAGCCTTGAATCAAAGTTTTGATTTCAGCGACGGTGAGCTCATCGGAGGGGCGTTTGCCTTGGTAGCCGTTTGGCAGACAATACTCACAGCGAAAGTTACAAAAATCAGTGATAGAAAGACGTAAATAAGTCAGCCGCCGCGAAAACCCATCGGTTAGCGGTTTACTATCAACCACCGAATGATCAGCGCCTAAATGACTGGCACGAGCAGAGTCGACAGAGGATAACACTGAGCTATTCTGTGCTTGTGGATCAAAAATATCAGGCTTTAAAACAGGTGAATACAAAAAGGTACTCCCAATAATGGGGTCATAAAAGAGTATAAGCGATTACGGGCGCTGTTGTCGTCAAAATTATGTATTTCTAAACAGCCCCTAGACTCAATAGCTAAACAAAGCGGGCAATAATTACTGTTCTATAGGCAGTTATATCAATAATCAAGCCATCCTTGCTGTCGAGCATAAGCTAATTGTTTAGGAGTATCAATATCATAGCTAAGATTTGAGTGAGCCACCGTGGTGACTTTCTCAGGAGCTAGCGCTCTAATAAAGTGCCGCAAGCCTTTGTCGCCACTGAGCGAGGATTGCCATGATTTTAGTACGTTATAACTGACAACTAATGGCACACCCACGATATCATGCTTATTATCATCAATAATAAATCTCTCATCCAAATTCGGGTAACGACTGGCGACGACTATATTATCTTGTGCTAGAAGTTGATCTAAATGAGGAGCGCTTAATAACACTTGATCCACGCCCATAATCAATACGCGCTTCATCGCTAAATCATGCTGAGATTTTAATGCATCAATAGCTAAAGATAAGCTCTTTGCCATTCCTAATTGTGGATTAGGGTTACTAACGATCTGTATGCTTGAGTTTGGCGCTGTCAAACGGTTAACAGCCGTTTCGATAACGTCAGCAATAGCTGTATCTTGCTGAGGAATGACGACAATAAAAGCTTTTGGCTGAGTCACCAAAGCAAGCATCGTCATATAGTTAATTAATGGTTTACCTTGTTTTTCTAGAAGCTGCTTTGGCTGACCTAATCGATGACTTAATCCGCTGGCTAAAATAATGACCGCATGATTTGGAGGTTTGTTTTGATTGAATGATGAGCTATCCTTGTCATTCATAGCTGGCTTTTGGCTGCGCTAACTCTTTAGTAACTGCAACTTGCTCATAAACGACGGCGCTAATTTGCGCGATGATACTTAGCGCTAACGCTTCAGGGCCATCACCGCCAAGCTTATAACCGATAGGGTAGTGCAGCTGATTGATACCGTCTGCCAAGGCGGTAGGGTCAGCGCAAGTTGCGCTAATCTCCTTAATCAAACGCTCAGTACGATAGCGCGGGCCTAACTGACCGATGTAATTACAATGATTGGCATTCTTTAACAAGACAGCTAAGCGTGCCCGATCTTGGCTGAGGCTATGCGACATTAGTGCTACCGCTGCATTTTGACTCAGTTTAAGTAGAGTTTCGCTATCGTTAAGAGCCACGTATAACGCAGCATCAGCCTGCGGGAAACGCTGGCGAGTGGCATACTGCGGCCGACTATCGATCACGGTGACGTGCCAATCTTGCAGCTTTGCCATGGTTACTAGCGGCATGATATCATTGCCTGCTCCGCAAACAAGTAACCGAATTTGCGGTTGCAAACGCTGCACTAACCACTCGGTTTGTATAGCGTTTTTTGAGCTATTGTCATTTGCAACCGGACTTTTTAAAACCAGATAATCAGCGTGTCTTTTACTCACTTTATAAGCAGATAACTCATCGATTACTGGCTTTGGTAAATTTGTGGTTTGCTCTGGTATCTTTTGTGAGTTTTTATTGTCATCTAAAAAACTGGCGTTTAAATGAACCCTAGTACCAACGGTTACCTCAGAGCTGTTAGAGCGTATTAAAGTAGCGACAGTAGTAGACTCTCCACTTTGACGAACTTTCTGAATTAAATCTAAATACGGCATAGCTGAAGATAAGCGCTCAAATAACACATGAACTTTACCATTGCAGCCTAAGCCAAAGTTCAGCTCGTCTTCTAAGTCTACTGTAAAATCTACAGCATCATTATCTAACTTTTCCTCTAGCTCATCCTCCAAGTCTTCTTTTTGCTCATCACCGGTTTGATAGACCTGCACGCTTGCGCCATGACGCGTCAGCCAAAAGGCGCGTTTAATAATGTGCGGTTCAAGGCAGCCGCCGCTTATCATACCTACTGAGCGACCATCCTCGCAAATAAGCATCATAGCGCCAGGTTTACGATAAGCTGAGCCTTCAGTGCGCACGACTGTCGCGAGCACCGCATCAACGTGCTGCTGCCGTGCGTCAAAGGCGAGCTGTAGAATGTCTGCGACTTGATTCATATTTTTGCGTTTCTTTTTATACTTTTAGGGATAAGATAAATAAAACCTGCTTAAGATTAGAATTATCATTCAGCAGGTCTTATTCAACAGGGGCTATACTTCGATGTCGACTATTACTCAGGCATATCGGCTAAGATTTTGTCCAAAGTAATCGGGAAGTCATAAACACGCACACCGACTGCATTATAGATGGCATTAGCAATGGCTGCCGCTGACCCTGATATAGAGGTTTCCCCAATCCCTTTAATATGCATAGGGTTAGTATAAGGGTCATCCTCTTCTAACAAAATCACATCCAACTGCGGTACGTCCGCGTTGACCGGCACATGGTACTCGGCAAGGTCATGGTTACATAAGCGCCCATCGTGCTTATCATGAATGACCTCTTCCATCAAAGCAGAACCTATACCAAATACCATACCGCCATAACACTGCGAGGTTGCAAGCTTATGGTTGAGAATACGTCCTGCTGCATACACGCCAGTCATACGCTTGACGCGAATCTCACCGGTGACTTTATGTACCGCCACTTCAGCGAAGTTGGCCCCAAACGAGGCTTGGCGAAGGTTTTTGCCATTTTTACCCGGCTTGATCTGGCCTTTGGCGCTGATTTCTTGCTCGTCAAACTTAGCAATAATATCAGCTAGTGCATAGGACTGATTATCATCAAAGTCGTATTGCTCATTTGCAGGTTTTAATTCAGGAAGCGGCATACCTGTCTTTGCCGACACCTTATCTGCCAAGTCTATAGCCTTATCTACCAAGCCTGATACTTTATCTACCTCGCTTTTATCGACTACTCCTTTTTCCACCAAGTTTTTATCGACAAAATCTGCTACTTTTTCTCTACTTGCTCCAATAGCGGCTTCTGCCTTACTAGGCTGATGCTCACCTGATTTCTTGATTTGACCGTTATCTATACGAATCGTATCGGCATGTAGACCTACTTTTTTTGCAAGCATTTTGCGTAGCTGCTCACAAGCCAAATAAACCCCACTACCAGCACTGGCCGCGCCAAAACTGCCGCCAGAACCTGATGCTGGCGGTAAATCACTGTCGCCAAGTTTCATCTCGATATGATCGATAGGTAGTCCTAACAAATCGGCGGCGACCTGAGTAAATACGGTATAAGAGCCAGTGCCGATATCTGTCATATCGGTTTCGATAATGGCTTTGACGCCAAGCTCTTTTGAGTCATCGACTTGTAGTATCGCCCGCGCTTCAGAAGGCTGCAGCATATTGCCACGAGAAGTGCCAGACATACCGGTACCTATCCACCAGTCGCCTTCTAGTCGGCTGGCAGGTTTGGGATTATGCTCATCCCAACCAAATGCTTCAGCGCCTTTTTCCATACAGGCGACCAGCTGACGTGTGGAAAACGGCATCTCTTCGCTAGGGTCTTCTTCAGGTTCGTTCCGGCGGCGCAGCTCAATAGGATCCATCTCAAGCTTAGTCGCCAGCTCATCCATCGCACACTCAACAGCAATCATACCCACCGCTTCACCAGGAGCACGCATAGAGCCTGATAATACGTGATTCATATCCACCATCTGATAGCTGACGCGGCGATTCTCTCCGCGGTACAAAAAGTGAGTGGATAGTGCTGTTGGTTCAAAGAACGCCTCGCCTGGTAAATTGCTGGTCGTGGTATCGTGAATAAAGGTATTAATAATACCCTCTTCATTACAACCAATAGCAATACGCTGACGGGTGTTTGAGCGTCTTACCGTCGCCTCCATCACTTGCGGGCGCGTCATAGTAATCAGTACCGGACGACCGACTTCTTTAGAAGCAATAGCGGCAGCAATAGATTCTGGCGCGATACCTAGCTTACTACCAAAACCGCCGCCGACATAGTATGAGATCAGCTCGACTTGATCTTTCTTCAAATCTAATGCGTCCATTACTTGCTGCTTACAAGAGGCGATCATCTGGTTTGAAGTATATAAGACCAGCTTGTCATCTTCCCAATGAGCCAAAGTAACGTGCGGTTCCATCGGTGAGTTGCTCTGACTTGGGGTATGGTACACACTATCGAGGGTTACCGCCGAATCAGCAAGGCCTTGCTCTGGATCTCCGTGCTTAGCATTCTTATCCGAGCCTTTTTTCTCATTTACCTCATGGGCGTTAGGCAGCTCTTTAGTAAAATCCAAAGCCGCTTGATCGGTTTCGTCTTTATAAGTGACTTTAAGGGCGTTGGCGCCTTCGGTCGCCGCTTCAAAAGTTTCAGCGACAACGACTGCGATGGGCTCACCATGATAAAAAACCTCACTCACACCCTGAGTCGGTGCTTCGGTCTCAGTGCCTTGCTGTGAGTTACGTAAGAAGCGCTTAGGGTCAGTGACGACTTTAATAATACCTGGTATATGGGCAATCGAGTCGCTATCGATCTTTTCAACTTTTCCTTTGGCGATGGTCGAGCCCACCAAGACACCATACACTTTATTGTCTAATTGAATCTCTGCCGAATAATGAGCTTGACCGCTAACCTTTAACGAGCCCTCGACGCGGTTAATTGGTTTACCTACCAAATTACTTGCTGTTTTGCCGAATAACGTCTCAACCGGCTTATCCATCTTCTCTTTGTTAGTGGGCTCTGCCGGTAGTACTGAATCTAATAATGACATGATTATGCTCCCTCGCCCGCTAATGCACGCTTAATAACCTGTTTTAGCAAACGGCGTGTTAGTGGTATTTTAAAATCGTTTTGACCGCTACCTTTGGCATCTTTTAACAACAAATCTGCTGCCTGTTTGATAGTGTCATCGTCGCCCTGCGTATTCGTCAACAAATCTTCCACATCTTCATTGCGCCATGGCTGAGTACCAATACCGCCAAATGCTAAGCGTACTGTCGCCAAATTACCATTATCATCAGCGTCTATCACAGCTGCACACGATACAAGCGCAAAAGCATAAGAGGCGCGGTCACGCACTTTGTCATAAGTGTGTATACCTTTAATAGGCGCTGGCAGCACGACATGCGTGATAAGCTCGCCTGACTCTAAAACGTTTTCGATGTGGGGAGTGTCTTTTGGCAGACAATAAAAGTCTTTTATTGGAATCTTCCGAGTCGAGCCATCGGTTTTTGCAGTCTCAATAGTAGCGTCAAGCAAACGCATAGCGACCGCCATATCGGACGGGTGTTGAGCAATACAAGCGTCACTTGTGCCTAAAATTGCAAGGGGGCGGTTCTCACCGTTAATTGCAGGACAGCCAGTACCCGGTTCACGCTTATTACAAGGGCTATCGGTATGATAAAAGTAGTAGCAGCGCGTACGCTGCAGGAAGTTACCGCCAGTCGTCGCCTTATTACGCAGCTGTCCGGTCGCCCCTGCTAATATCGCACGAGACAATACCGGATAATTGGCAATCACACTAGGATGCGCGGCCAAATCACTATTGCTTACTAAGGTTCCGATACGTAGGCCGCCATCGGCAGTGTCTTCAATCTGTTCAAGCTCTAAGCGTGTCACATCAACTAGCTTGGTTGGCGTTTCAATCTCAAACTTCATGAGATCAAGCAAATTGGTACCGCCTGCGATAAATGAGGCTTCTTTAGGAGTAGCAAACATTACCGCTTGCTGCGGTTCAAGGGCACGGATATATTCAAAGCGTTTCATGAGCGGCCTCCTGCTGTGCTACTGGCAGTTTTATTGTGGTTTACTGATTGATTACCAAGTTGGGACTGACTGGGCGGCGGTGACCAAATACCTGTCACTGCTGAGTCTTGCAGCGAACCTGTAGTCGTCTCTTCACTAGAAGAAGCACGCTTATTTGACACTTCGCTCTCAAGCACTTGTGAGATGGCATCCACGATATTGGGGTAAGCAGAACAGCGACAAACATTGCCACTCATGCGCTCAGCGATCTCTTGGACTAACAACCCATTCGGGTTTTTGAGATCTGTCGTCACATAGCTTGGCCAGTTTTGTTTCACCTCTTCTATTAAAGCCGTAGCGGAACAAATCTGCCCTGGCGTGCAATAACCACACTGAAAGGCATCATGATCTTTAAAGGCTTGCTGCAAGGCTGATAACGACTCAGGCATTCCGATACCTTCGATCGTGGTGATCTCATCGCCGTCATGCATAACCGCAAGGGTCAAGCACGAGTTGATGCGCTCACCATTGATAAGAATGGTACAGGCACCGCATTGACCGTGATCACAGCCTTTTTTGGGTCCGGTAATTTGTAGATGTTGACGACATAAATCTAGAATTGTCGTGCGCGGATCAAGATCGTCAAAGGAGTAATCTTGATTATTGATATTTAAAGTCAAGGTATTCATGCTGGCTTCCCGCTGGCAGATAATGGCTAAATTTAAGGATAACTAATAAGTCTCCATAAAATAGTAGAGGCAGCAGACTGGGGCGTCTGTGTAGTAAATGTTACTCTCTTGGCGTTAAGAGAGTAGAGCAGAGCGATGAATTCAGCTCTCAGTATCAAGCACAGACCTTACTATTGGCTTACTAAAAGAAAGTAGGATAGGTTTTATCGATGAGCGAAGATATAGCAGTTTGGCGTACTGTTTGCTTTTGTAACGGCATTATTAAATCACTTAGAGTATAGCAATGACGGTAACAAGAGTATCAACTTCATTTTGAAAACTATTGTCTGCTTGTTTCTACTATTATCTTGATATTTTATCTGCGCTTGCTACTTATCTGCGCTTGCTACGGCGCTTGATCTTTTGCTGCAGACGCTGATCTTTAGGGTGACTTATAGGGTTGATAGATTTGCTAATAGCGCAGACTGTATAGACCACTAACGTTAAGGCGATGATAAAAGGTGTCAGCAGCCATATTAGACTATTAATAATAAACGGTAGAAGTAGGCCATGAAATAGAGCAGTATTGGGTATCAAGGTGTCACATAAGGCATCTATAATGCGTTTGGATATAGGGAACAATAAGGTGCTAACTCCTAATAAATAAAGGAGCTCGATAGAAGCATAACCCTTAGCAAATACTATGAAATAAAACATCATATAAAAGCTAAAGCTCAATAACCAACACTTAATAGAATAGCTGACCTGTAGCATATGCGACCTCATAACGCCAAAACCCGCTGATATCTGACACACTGGCATGATCAATCTTAAAACTACAATGTCAGATAGAATGTAAGAGAAATACGGTTGAACTTATGTCTGCAAAATATCATCATAGCAAAAAATTTCTACACTGTTTCTATTATATTCATTTTTTTACATATTTATTTTGAACGGCTGTTTAAACGATGAAAAACCCTCAGAGTGGTTAGCTATGAGGGCTATAAAGGTTGTATTGTATTTAAGATGTTGAGAGCTTAACTCTTCAATGTTTAGTTATACGCCGCCTGCGCCTTTGCTTGAGGTGTCACTATTTTCTACTAAGATAGCCGCCGCCGTTTTTTTGAGGGTCTGCCACTGCTCATCATCGACATAGATGCCTTCTTTCCAAGCGCGATTATGCGTCTCATACAGCTCATCAGTCGATATCTTATGATCAAAATCTCGGCTCTCGTTATCGATATCGAAATTTGACGTTGCAAGCTCAATTATCATATCGTCGGTGTTGTAATTGGCTTGAATGTCATTAAAAAAGTAAATATCAGGATAGGTAAAGCCTTGATTTAGGGTAAATAAAGTGTGCTTCGGCGCGCTACCATTGTCCCATTTGGCAAGGCAGGCGATACCTTTGTTCGATAAATTGACCAGCTCGCTATAAGCCAGCCAGCGATTATGGCAGTTCTCGATATAGATTTTATAATGCTTAAGATCTCCCATTTTTTCTAGCGCGTAGTCCATGATAGCGGGCAGGTGGCAAGCTAAGCTGCTGCTATGCAAATTAAAGCGAATCTCAGTCTCGCTCTCATCAACGATATCGATAGGCGTATCTTGCTCCGTCAAGATATAAGGCGTAGCATTATTGAATTGCTCAACGCCATCAAGCCCCGCCATTTGCAATTCGGCAACCATAGTGGCGACTAGATCGGCTTCGCCCACTTCGCGGTGCATACCGGTAAAGGCTTTGTACACGGTACTGACAATCTCATTGCGTCAGACGATCATAACTCTATCTCCTTCATCGCTTTATCTGCATGGTTGGGCGCAATGGGCGCAACGGGCATTGTCGGCAGTGGTCCATTGGGCGCATCGGTAGCCAGTATTGTTGGCTGCTTCGCTATAGACCTCTTATCCAAAGGTAGTCTTGGCAGCAGCGGAAACAGCCACTCATCGCTATGGACTTCATTGAACAGCGGCGCACCCTGAAATAACGTCACTCGTACCCAGCGATCGGAGCGTGGATCGAATTTGGTTGCGCCAAACATCGATAGTTTGCAGCGCAGCAGATGAATAGGCAGAGTGTCCTTTTGTAGTACGTTCATTTGGATATCGCCCATTGCTTTATGACCCATTGTCCAAACGCGGCGGGCGATAGTGCGATACTTGGGCTGTTTTAAGATAAATTCTGAAAGCAGCCGCTCAGGCTCGGCTTGTTTGAGCGCTACATATAAGCGGTTCACTTGCCGCGCGATATCTAACGACAGCTCACGATCATCGCCAGGTTCCTCTCCGCGCACGCCCATACGCGGCTCTTCTTTATCTATCGAGCGATACCAAAACCAATAACTGTTATCCGGCTCATTGAAGTCAAGATTAATCGCCCACTGATAACGGCTTTGTAATACCTCGAGCAAGTCTTCAACTGTTTTACCTTTCGGTAGCGACAAGGTCTCATCGGCGTTGACCTTTTCTTGAAAGGCGTCTACTTGCTCAGGATACAGCTCCATCAAGCAAGAGATAATGACCTCTTGGGCTTCATAACTTAAGTTATTATGCGCGTGCAAAAAATCGCCCCAAGTCTGGTAGCTCTTTATTGTCGTCAGTAAATTATTGCGTAGTAAGGTCAGCTCTTTTACTGCAGTGTTGTTTAACGAGGCTTGTGTCTCATCGATAGTGATGATTTGGGTAAAATGCTGAATAGCGCGGTTGAGTAAAGTTGAGAAATAAGCCGCTTTTTTTGAATTGATTTCGTTGACGAGTGTCGCTTGTAGCGCCTCTTCTCGCGTGGTCAGCCATTGATCGACAATGCAGGGATGATTAATCAAATAAGGCGCCATGCCTAGACCTGTGGCATTACCGATGCCCAAATAGCGCTTTATCTCAGGATGTAGCGTGATGGCCTTGTCACCGCCGCGCTTATGCGCTAAATAGTCGACCCAATCAAGACTGAATTCACGTAATAAATAAACGGCGCACATCTGCGCGCGAAAAGACTGATTAAAATCCTCGCTGTGATTCAGCGGCTCAAAATCATAAATACCAAATTTGCCATTACCATAAACGGCGGTAGTGCGCAGGATGTAGCCCACTTTCGCTAGGATATCAAGATCCGGCTGCTGGCCCTCTGCTAAGCGTGAGACTGTGTGCTCAAACACGCGCACACTCTTGTTCGCGCGCGCCAGCACCATGACCATGTTAGAGTTGCGGCCTGCTTCTTGTAGCGGTACGTTAGCTTTGAGCTGATCGAGTAGCTCTTGCCCAATCTCGCCATACACGAGACCAAAGGTGACATCCCACTTCTGTGCAATCACCCTGTCGTTACGCTCATCATCTGCCAGCTCATTGCAAAACACTACCAAATGATAGACATGCTCAGCGGTCTGCAAGCGGTAAATCACTTGGCCATAACCGTTGTCATCTAAATCCCAAAGATAGGTTTTGAGCGTCCATTGCTCTCTATCTATCTTACGTAGCAAAGTACGCACAAAGCTAATGCGCGTCTGATGCATAGCGCCAAGCCGCTCAGCGTCCATGACTACATTAGGGGCACGTAAAGAACGTTTTGCCAGCTCAATGCCTGTCATACTATTATCATTTGCATGATCGAAATTCATAATGCCTCCGTGGTAAGTCGTGTATTGAGCTGGTCATTTAGTACAGTATTAAGTGACGAAATGACCGATTATATTGAGCTTTGCCGGTTAAGGTTTTAAAGTTAATCCAGCTCTTTAACGATAGCCTGTTTTTCTAATCTCTCCTCTTGAATGAGATAGTCAGTCTCCATGCGATTAGGACGATAAAGGTCCTGATCGCGTGCCATTTGTTGAGCAATTTGCGGCCCATTTACTAGAGTAAATGAGCGTCCGAGCTCGTCTTGCTTAAGTCCCTTTAAATCAGCCATGGTTTGGCTTCCTGTAGTTGTCATGACGTCGTCATGCGTTAGCTTAAATTATATCAATGAAATCAGCCGTAAAAGTTCAAGAGCTTCAATGGTATGATGTCAAATAAAGGTTAACGCCAAAAACAACTGATGCCTTATAGCGTCATAAAGGATTGAATAAAATATAAGTCTGAGTATTAAAGATGTGATCAAAAGATTTAAGTCAAAGGCTTAATTCCTTGCTCTAAAAAGTCGAACCAGTTTTGACCGATGATTTTGCCTGCGTCAGCTTCATTGAAACCGTGTTGAAGCAGACCGTTATAGATGTTCTCCATACCTTTCTCGCCAGCAAACCAAGGCAAGTTATCTGGCCAACCTGAATTGTTAGCACTGCCTTCGCCGTAGTCCATCGCCTTTGACCAGCGGCCATTACGCATCCACTCGAGTACAGATTTTGGCTGATTAAGACACAGATCACTACCGATGGCTAAGTGCCGGGCGCCGTACTTATCGGCGCAATCAGCAATCATCGTGCAAAAATCATCAAGCGTGCAGTCGCTACCATTGGGCAGATGAAACGGATATAAACTAAAGCCAAGCAAGCCGCCAGCCTTGGTCAAGGCGCTAATCACGGTGTCAGACTTATTACGCAGCGCATCGTGGGCAGTAGTGGGGTTGGCGTGACTGATACAGATCGGACGGCTAGAGTGCTCTATCGCCTCAAGCGTGGACTGCTCGGCGCTGTGCGACATATCGATAATCATGCCGACGCGGTTCATCTCTTTAATCGCTTGCTGACCGAAACGGGTCACGCCGCTGTCTTTGGACTCATAACAACCGGTGGCGAGCAGGCTTTGGTTGTTATAAGTCAGCTGCATAATCAGCAGTCCTAAACGGCGCATCACGCTAATAAGGCCAATCTCATCATCGATAGGCGAGCAGTTCTGTGCGCCAAAAAAGATGCCAACTTTGCCTTCCTCTTTCGCGGTTTTGATATCTTCAACATCATAGACAGGTAAAATCAAATCGCTGTTTTGCTCAAAGTGCCTATTCCATTCAGCAAAGCGAGTCATGGTCTGACGCGCATCTTCGTGATAGACCAAAGTAGCATGTACCGCGTTGATACCGCTGGCCTGTAGCATCTTAAAATAATCACGATCCCAATTGCTATATTGCAAGCCGTCAATGACGATATGGTCTTGGTACATCTTGTTATCCTTTTGTGCTTTGATAAAGTGTGTCAGGCACTCATTAAAATAAGGCTGTCAGTTATTTCGCATAGCTGGTATAAATTTTCCTCGCTTGCTGTTCGCCATGCTCACAGAGGCTTCGAAAAATTCATCCCAGCATACTTAACTTTACATTAGCTATGACAAATTAAGTGCTTTATATTCATTTTTCTTAATACGCCTTTTGATAAGCTGTCTTCACAATGGTATAAAACTCTTTGGCGTATTGACCTTGCTCGCGCGGGCCAAAGCTTGACTGTTTACGTCCGCCAAAGGGCACGTGATAATCCGTACCCGCAGTCGCTAAATTAACCATGACGCAGCCGGCTTGTACTTGCTCTTTAAACAGGGCGCTATTACGCAAGCTTTGGGTGATGATACCGCCAGTCAAGCCAAAACGCGTGTCGTTGGTCATGGCAATCGCCTCTTCTAAATCCTTGGCGCGTATCACGCAAGCTAAGGGAGCAAACACTTCTTCTTGGTTGACATCCCAGCTGTTGTCAGTCTCAGTAAATAGCGTTGGCGCCATATAGTAGCCGTCGTGCTGCTTTTGTAGACGCTCGCCGCCATAGGCAAGATTAGCGCCTGCTTGTTTGGCTTTTTCAACCCAGTCCATATTGGCTGCTAGTTGCTTGTCATCGACCACCGGCCCCATAAAGATACCGTCATCTAATGCGTGACCGACCTTTAGGGTTTTCATACGTTCAACCATCGCCTCGACAAAGGCATCATGGACACTATCCATTACAATCAAGCGAGAGGAGGCGGTACATTTTTGCCCCGAGCCGCCAAATGCGCCGGCAATCGCGGCATCAACTGCGATTTGCATATCGGCATCATCAGCGATA
Source organism: Psychrobacter sp. TB20-MNA-CIBAN-0197 (assembly GCF_040309765.1). Classification (NCBI taxonomy): domain Bacteria; kingdom Pseudomonadati; phylum Pseudomonadota; class Gammaproteobacteria; order Moraxellales; family Moraxellaceae; genus Psychrobacter; species Psychrobacter sp. TB20-MNA-CIBAN-0197. The sequence continues at coordinate 42,425 of NZ_JBEOPC010000009.1, read as the reverse complement.
ACAAGAGCGTTTTTGCTGCCCATCTCAAGCTGGCAACGCACAAAGTTCGGCGCAGTAGCGGCAGCAACTTTGCGGCCTGTCGGTACAGAGCCTGTAAAGCTGACCGCGTCGATATCGGTTGAGTGAATCAGCGCGTCGCCGACAGATGAGCCGCCACCTAATACTAAGTTGAACGTACCCTCTGGCAAGCCTTGACGGTGGATGATCTCAGCCATCGCCACAGCACTTGCTGGCGTTAAATTGGCAGGCTTCCAAATCACGCTGTTGCCAAAGGCGAGAGCAGGGGCGATTTTCCAAACGGCAGTCGCAGTTGGGAAGTTCCAAGGAGAGATAATTGCCACCACGCCTACCGCTTCGCGAGTGACTTCGACTTTAACGCCTGGGCGGACTGAATCTGCCAGATCGCCCATTTGACGTAAGACTTCAGCGGCGTAGTAATGAAAGAACTGACCGGCGCGATAAATCTCACCGCGACCCTCTGCGAACGGTTTACCTTCTTCTAGTGATAGTAGCGTACCTAGTTCGTCACAGCGCGCAATCATCTCATCGCCGATCGCTTGTAGGATAGATTGTTTTTTTTCAAGTGGCGTCGCTTCCCATTTGGGCTGCGCAGCACGGGCGGCTGCGATGGCGTCTTTGACTTGATCCTTGCTCGCCTGGGCAAAATCACCCAGATTTTCGCTAGTGTTTGAGGGGTTAATATTGGCGATAGTGTCTGTACCGCTTTGCCATTCACCATTGATATAAAGGGATTTCGTTGGGTCTTGCTTTAGGGTGGTTTGTGCAGTTTGAGTAGACATAAATAAATCCTTGATAAGATAGTTTGAATAAACGAAAAAGTTGATTTAAATATAATTATAATTATCGCCAATAAGGCATATAGAGCTTAAGGCACAGCAGCATAAACGACCAGCTCAACCAGCATCTCTTCGCGAGCCAGTCCTGCTATTACGAGCGCAGCACGGTTTGGGTAGGGCGCTTCAAAATATTCGGCATAGACTTGGTTAACGGTTTTGAGATACTCGCGGTCGGTCACATAGATCAGCACTTGTAATACCGCGTCCATGCCCACGCCTGCGCTTTGCAAGGTATGCTTGAGGTTATCAAGCGTCTGCCGCGTTTGTGCTTCGATGCCGCCGCTAACGACTTCTCCTTTATCATCGATCGGGATCTGCGCGGTGTATAAGGCACCATTACTCGTAACTGCCCACTCAAGGGGCGCTTTTGAGGCGTAAAGTGAGGTTTTTACCGCTTGTTTGGCTGAATGAGTGGTCATAACGCAAGCTTCCTTAGATAACATTAATAGATGTCACAACTTTAAATCGTTGTTTGATAGTTCTGGTCAATAGTCCTGTGGTTAGCATTTATGCTACTTGTTTTAATATGACAAATCTAACTCATTAAATATTGATAATGATAGATTTTATTTATCATGTAAGTTAAATTGTCAGTGCATGGTCTTAGGTGATGAATTATGAAAATACAACAGCTGCGGCATTTTTTACTCGTGGTAGAAGAGGGCGGTTTTCGCGCTGCCGCAGAGCACGCACACCGCACGCAAGCGGCATTATCAGCTTCTATCAAAGAGCTGGAAAAATCGCTTGGCAAGCCATTATTTGAAAGCGGTAACAAAGCTACCCTTAGCGCTTTTGGCGAGGTGTGTTTACCCAAAATTACTCAGTTTATGGCGGTGTATCAGGCGCTTGAGGAAGATTTGCAAGCAGTAGCGGCGGGCGATAAAGGTAAGATCAGAGTGGCAAGCGTACCGTCACTTGTGACTAAACTGTTGCCTAGCGTGTTGGCTGAGTATTCCAAAAGATATCCTGACATTGAGATTGTCCTGATAGATGACAATTCGGTTGGGGTGACCAATAGGCTGCTGGCAGGAGAGGTGGATTTGGCTTTGGGGAATTGCCATACCATTAACCAAGCCGATATCGATTTTACGCCTTTGATAGCGGATCCGATCGGCGTGGTTTGCCTAAAGAGTAATGCGCTAACTGATGAGCTACAGAACGCGACAGCGGCGCAAAGAAAAGCAGGGTTCGCGGCAGGTCTAAAATGGCAGCAGCTTATCGAGCAGCCGTTTATTTATAATGGTACTTGTGGCCTGCTAGAGAACACCCCTGCCGAGGTGTTAAACCGGCAAGCGCGCTATACGGTTGAGAATATCACTTCCTTATTTTCTTTATTGCGTCACGGTCTTGGTATCACCACTTTGCCTAAGCTGGCTTTTCCGTCTAATGAGCCTGATCTGATTTGGCTGCCGCTACTCAGGCCAGCTTTGACCCGGCAAATAGGCATTTTTAAGAGAGCGAATAAGACGATCTCACCTGCGGCGCAAACGTTTCATAAGTGGTGCGTGGAGTATGTCAAACAGGATTATTTGTTATAAGGATTGGTAGTGTCTCATTCGATAATGTTTGATATTTTTGCGGTTTTACAATCGATGGCGACTTGGCACTTAGCAGCCTTGTTTTTTGCAGGCATGTTGGCTTTTATCATATCTACTGTGTCAGGTGGCGGCGGTGCTTTGCTGCTGATACCGGTTACCTCTTGGCTATTCGGTGCCTCGTCAGCCGCTCCCATTATTAACCTAGGTACTTTTATAAGTCGTCCCTCGCGGCTGTACTTATTTTGGCAGGATATCGACTGGTCATTGGTAAAATACTATGTGCCAAGCGCTGTCATCGGTGCGTGGCTGGCAGCATTTTTGTTTAGTCGTCTAAATGCTAATTGGATTCAGCTATTGGTTGGTATTTTCCTTATCTCTACTGTATTTCAATACAGGTTTGGCAAAGTTGATAAGTCTTTTAATATGCCAAAATTAGGCTTTATACCTCTGGGTTTTGTGACCGCTCTTATCAGCACTTTGGTAGGAGGTTTGGGGCCTGTACTCAATCCGTTTTATATGAATACGGGACTCAAAAAAGAAGACCTTATCGCCACCAAAACCGCCAATTCGTTCTTTGTAGGTATCGCTCAGATAGGTAGTTATACTTTTTTTGGTATCTTGACCGCGCAGCTTTGGATATATGGTTTGGTATTAGGATTAGGCGCTATCGCCGGTAATGTCATTGGCAAGCGCTTTTTGGCGGGCATGAGTGTGAAGCAGTTTCGAGTCATGCTGATTTTACTCATGGTAGTCAGTGGTTTGGTAATGATCGTACAGAATATAGAGTGGTTGCTTTAATAGTGTTTACTTCTATAAAACAGATGTATCATCGATAAAAACCCTTAGTGAATAACACCTTCACTAAGGGTTAGTGGTTATCTTAACGTTTACAGTAGTCTAGGACAGCGCATTGGCTGTTTTGCTCATAGCCGTCACTAACGGATCAAGATATTTATAGCGCTTTTGATTAAGCAAAGTTGACGTCTCTAAGCTGACTGGTTTATCTATGTTTAGATAATCAAATAGCGCTTGCGCCGCTTGTTTACCAGAGGTTGCTGCTTGCTCCATCGTTGGGATTTTCCAGCGCCCAGTCACTGAGATAATCTCGCCAGCTAACACTATATTGTCCCACTGCGTCGCAGTATCAATCAGCTCGTCATCGGCATTACGTACGTAGATTTGCGCTAAGTTAACCCAGCGCTTACCGTTCTCTTGCAAGATACCCATCTCCGCCGTTTCGATATCAGCATAGTCTTGCCAATCCTCGGTATAGCGTAGATTGATAGCGTCAATAGAGCCGCCTTTTGCAATAGCTTTACGCTCGGCGGCATCAGTGATACCTAGCTGATAAAGGATTTCTTTGGCAGCTTCCTCAGGGCTACACTCCATAAAGCGCTTGCCAAACAGCGAGCCTTTATTAAACGGTGAGCTACAAGTGGCCGATAGATTATAGTCAAAGCCGTTAGGAAACTCAACATCCTGCCAAAAGCCGTCACGATGCTGAATTTGAAAGACGATATTCCACGGCGCATCAAAGCATAGGTTGTACGACTTACCCAAAAATGGCTCAAAAACTTTTGGCACTTCGCTCAACGGATACTGAGTGCCAAACGACCATTCATCATTGAACGGCTTTTTGACTTGCGGCATGAGCCCCAGTTTCCACAGCACCTCATGCGGTAGCGCCATTACTGCCGCATCAAAACGCTGGTCTTGCAGGGTATGTTGTAATTGACTGTCACTTGCTTGAATATCTATGCTCAGCTGCTCGTTATCATGGTGATGCAGATTGATTATCCGTGTTTGGGTGATGAATTTGACCCCGCGCTTTTTTAGCTTATCAACTAACGCGTCAATGACCTTGGATGTGGGACGATTAAAGCAGTAGGACTTAGAAGCCACGCCTTTTGGCAGCACAGGCGCGTCAAGCATCGGCAGGAACATCAGTACAAAGCTGTCCATGATATCGACCGCTTTACTATGCATGCGCGCGCCCGTCAAAATCCCGAACCAATTGGTTATAAAGCGCTTAGTATACGCGTCAAAGTCATCGATACCGATAATATCGCCTGCTTTTTTATGAGCCATTGCTGCACGCTCTTCATCAGAGGCATTGACGTGATGGACGATGCGCTGCACCAGTTGCAGCATGTCTTTTTTGTTGAGATTAAAGGTCTCAATCATCGACTCAATAGTCGCCAAATCTAACGACGCGCGTCTATCGACAGCGACTTTATTACCGCTATTTTTGCTCTGTATCTCTTCGTCATCAAGCGCGTTATTACCACTTTGATAAAACTGATAGTTATCAACAGGCGTCAACATATGCAATAAGCTCGCCCGATCGAAGAGATTAAACAAAGAAAAATAAGTCGAGCTTAAAGCGCGAATAGAGTGCTCTTCAAAACGCTGCGCCTCTTCATTAAAATACCCAATCATTTTGCCACCGCAGCGCGCACGAGACTCCACAACAGTAATCTCTAGATTTGGGTCTTCGGACAGCTCAAAAGCAGCAGTTAGCCCCGAGATACCGCCGCCTGCGATGAGTATTTTACGGTTTGTAGTAGACATAGTTATACCTCGTTATTTTTATAAGTGTTATATCTTTGTTGATAACCTTGTTTGGCTCTTTGGCTGTGACCGCCTAAGGCGCTATTGAGCGTTAGACTCTACACCGCCGTTAGCTTTGATCCAGTTTTGCATCTGCTCAATCTCCGGCTGCTGAGCGGCAATAATCTCTTGCGCCAATTGCAGCATCTCCGGATCTTTTCCATACTCAAGCTGCACCTCAGCCATATCTACCGCGCCTCTATGGTGGGGGAGCATACCGCGCGCAAAGGCCATATCGGGATTAGGGTCGGTAATACCAAGCGTCATCTCACCATGCATATCATTCATACCAGTGGCATAAGCTTGCTGCATAGCGCCAGTGTCAGCCATGGGGGCGGCGACATCAGGATGGCTATTTAGCCAGTTTTGCATCTGTTCGATCTCGACTTCTTGTGCGTCGATGATCTTTTGCGCCAGTTGGAGCATCTCCGGGTCTTTACCGTATTTGAGCTGAATATTAGCCATATCAACGGCACCGAGATGATGGCCTAACATTCCTTGAGTAAAAGCTGAATCAGGGTCGTTGTAGCCCATGCCCAACATCATCTCACTGTGCATCTTAGTCATAGAGTCATTATAGGCCTGATACATAGCCGTGCTCGATTCACTATGCGCTGCATCATCAGCCCCAGCTAAGTCTTTGTCGTTTATATGATGCTGGTCATGTAGATCTGACGCGGCTGCAGCGTCTTTGGGAGTAGGGGCAGCGTCGTCATTGGCCGGCCCGCAAGCGCTAAGTGCTAAGATGGCACTAAGACTTGCGGTTACTACTGCTAAGCGTGAACGCTTAATAGCTATCATGGTACGTCCTTACTTAAATAGGGTGATAAAAATAGAAATAGAGTGATAAAAAGATGTTACTCAGTGTCTTATATGCCCAGTGTCTTTATAAAAGTAGAGTAGAAAGGTGGACGGGATACAAGCATCGGTCATACAGATAGGCAAGCCCAATAAGAGCTTCCTAGTTAAGAGAATTGATAAAAATTAAGAGCGCTGATGAGAATCGGCACCCTTGTAAAGAGCGAATGACAGTCAATATTTATAGCTGCTTTTATAGCTAGTTTTATGCTGTTCTCATGGTGTTTTTATAATGGATAAACAACAATTACGCATATACGCATAACAACCGATGCAGATTTAAGTATAAGATTATGCAGGATTAATATGACTCATTTGGTGCTGGTTTAAGGAGTTTTGCTACTTTTTATTATAGGCGCGTTTATTTGCGTAAAAGTAGTGCTAAGATAAAGTCATCACTATCGGTTTTTCACCCATTTGTGCGCGAGGTTTGCTATGCGAAAAATTCCTATTTATTCCCATCCTGCGGCAGGCTGGCCGGCGTTAGTGGCTTCTACGCGCAAACTTATGGATTATAAGTCGTTCTTGCGTGGTAGCCTGAGCGTATTACAAAGCAATCAGCCAAATGGCGGTTTTGATTGTCCAGGCTGTGCTTGGCCGGATCATAAGTCGCATAAGACCTTTGACGTCTGCGAAACAGGGATTAAAGCACTCGCTAGCGAAACCATGTCCGTGAAAGCCGATGCTCAGTTTTTTGCTCGCCATAAGGTGAAAGAGCTACAAGGCTGGAGCGGCTACGAGCTTGAGCATAGCGGCCGCCTATCTGAGCCGATGCGCTATGATGCCAAACAAGACAAATATCTGCCTATCGCTTGGGATGATGCGTATCAAATCATCGCTGATGAGCTCAATAAACTTACCTCACCAGATGAAGCGCTGTTTTATACCTCAGGCCGCGTCACCAATGAGCCGGCCTTCTTATACCAGCTCTTTGTGCGCTGCTATGGCACTAACAATCTACCTGATTGTTCCAATATGTGTCACGAACCGACCTCAATCATGCTCGGTAAGCAGCTAGGCGTCGGTAAAGCAACGGTGATGCTAGAGGACTTCGAGCAAGCCAAACTGATCATTATGTTCGGACAAAATCCAGCAACGAACCACCCGCGTATGCTTGAGATGCTCGCTCACGCGCACAAACAAGGCTGCAAGATTATCTCCGTCAACCCAATGCGCGAGCAGGGCCTAAGCGCCTTTAGAAATCCGCAAAAGCCGAGCCATATGGCCGCTGGCCAAAGCGATGCTATGGTCGATGATGTGGTACAAATCCAAATCGGCGGCGATGCTGCTCTATTGACAGGATTAGCCAAGTGGCTGATTGATAATGATAAAATTGATGAGCGCTTTATCGCCGAGCATACCTCAGGGTATGAGCCTTTGCAGCAGTGGCTTGATAAGCAAACTTGGGCGGATATTGAGCTTGGCTGCGGTATCGAGCAAGCGCAGATTGTCGCGCTAGCCAAGCAAGTCGCCGCTAGCCCTAAGACCATCTGTACTTGGGGCATGGGTATCACCCAGCATGTGCAAGGCGATGATAACGTAGCGATGATTACTAACCTACTGCTGATGATGGGTATGATCGGTGTCGATGGGGCGGGCGCTTCTCCGGTACGCGGACATTCAAATGTGCAAGGCGATCGCACTATGGGCGTGCATGAGCGTCCTAAGCAAGAGCTGCTCGATAGCTTAGAGCGTGTCTTTGAGCGTGAAATGCCGCGCGAGGATGGCTTCGATGTCGTCGGTGGCGCTAAAGCACTAATCGAAGGTAAGCTCAAAGCCTTTGTCAGTATGGGCGGTAACTATGCAGTCGCCGCTCCTGATATGAGCGCTATTCAGCAAGCGCTCATAACGACCCAGCTCAATGTCTTTGTCGGTACTAAGCTCAATGGCACTATGCTCTATCCAGGCGCGAACAATATTATCTTGCCGTGTATTAGCCGTACTGAGAAGATTATTACCAAAAAAGGCGAGCAGTTTGCCACTACCGAAGACTCTATGTGTCAGGTTTCACGCTCGCAAGGTAACCTCAAACCTATCAGCAAAGACATTAAGTCAGAGGTGCAGATCATCGCGGACTTAGCGGCGTATGTATTAGGTGATAGCGATATTCCTTGGCAAGCAATGAGCCAAGACTTCGATATTATTCGTGATTATGTGGCGCAAGCCATCGATGGTTTTGAGGACTTCAATCACCGTGTGCGCGAGGCGGATCGCGGCTTCCATCTGTATCATCCAGCGCGTCATCGGGTCTGGAATACCGATAGTGGCAAAGCACAGTTTGAAGTACCTAAGTATCCGATTACCTTTGTCGCTCGGCAGATGGCAGAGGCGTCTGAGGACTTGCAAGCTGAGATAGATCATAGCTTGGATGAGAATGCGGCAGCTAATGACTTACAAAAAGTCTGGCAGCTCACTAGCGTGCGCAGTCACGATCAGTTCAATACCATGATATTTGGTCACCAAGATCGCTATCGTCAAACCGAGCGCCGCGATGTGCTGTTTATGCATCCAGATGAGATCAGCCGTTTGGGCTGGCAAAAAGGCGATAAAGTTACTATTTCTCGCCAAGATAGCCATGAGCAAATGCGTACGTTAGGGCCGCTAGTATTGACCGAGATGGACATCGCTGCCAATGCAGTAGCCGCGTATTATCCTGAGTGTAATGACTTATTAGATTTAGATACGCATGCGCCAAGCTCGCACATACCCGCTTATAAGTCCTCAACGGTGATAGTAGAGCGAGTCAGTACCGAGCAAGTCAGCCAAGACTCTGTTGCCAAGGGTCACGCTGTCTCGGCTTAACGGTTTGTCCGGTGGTAATGATAAGGTGGGTTGTCTTAGTATAACCCACCATTTTTAATATTAAATGATAAATGAGTTCGCTAACTAATGATGGCTAAAGATAGCACTAACATGACTTACAAACAGGCAGAGCAAGACACTGCTTCAACATCTGCAGTACCGCTAGCACGCAGCCATCTTACGCAAAAACATCACTATGCCCTAAAGAACGCTCCGAATCTAACACCGTCTGAGAATAAGCGTGCAAAGCCGGTTGCTATCGACAACCAGCCAGCGAGTCTTGCGGTAGAGGCGGCGGTCGCTATCGTTATCAACGGCATTCATTATGCAGTGTTGATGGCGAGCCCCAATCAGCTTGAGTATTTGGCGCTTGGGTTTTTGTATAGCGAGGGGCTGATTGAGCAAAGTCGTGATTTGCTCGATTGGGAAGTGACGCACCTAAGCGATGACGCTAAGTTGACGGCTTTTAACCAAGATGCTGTGGGAGTCGATGATGCTGATAACTCTACTGACCACTCTAGTTTTGCGCACTTATTAGATTACGATACCTATCTGGTCGAGCTGGTACTGAGCCAGCGTTGTCATCAGCGCATTCAAGCGCAAAAGCGGCAGCTGGCAGGGCGTACAGGCTGCGGTATGTGCGGTATCACAGGATTGAGTCAAGCTTTGCCGGATCTTAGTGATTATGCCGATAACAGCCCTCAGTTAACTGCCAAACCTCGTTTAGAGTATCTACTAAATATTAGAGCGCAAATCGATGCTACGCAGCACACCCATCAGCTGACAGGGGCGGTACATGCGGCGGCGACTTTATACAAAGATAAGTTATATCTGTTCGAAGATGTGGGTCGGCACAATGCATTAGATAAATTGATCGGTTGGCAATTACGACAAAAGGCAGAGGTTGATTGCGTGGTGATGACCTCACGCTTATCGATTGAGCTGGTGCAAAAAGCCGTAAGGATGCAGCTGCCTTGGCTAGTGGGGATGTCCGCGCCGACTAGTACCGCAGTGCGAGTGGCTGAACGTTATGGCTTAGGGCTTGCAGGGTTTTTGCGTGCTGACAGAGTGACTTATTATTCAAGATATTAGAGCTATGTGAGATTGTTTTTTTTAAAAGCTATTTTTATTAAAGATTTCTTTGTTTTGGCAGTTAACGACTATAATGACGCGTATACATATTTATAAGTGAGTACCCATCTTATGATTACCTTAGAAGCGCTGCAACAAGCGATCACTGAGCGTATTGAGCGCTATAATCAAACGGACTTTCCTGTAACCAAACGCAGGGTGCAAACGATCGATTTGCTTGAGTGCCAAAATCATATTTTGGCGGAGGATATTAGCTCGCCATTCAATATACCCAGACAAAACGTCTCTGCGATGGATGGCTACAGTATCGCAGCGGGTAGCGCGCTTGATGCAGACACTAGTATCGAAATCGTGGGCGAATCGCAAGCGGGAAGTCCTTATACGGGTAAGCTCACTGCGGGACAAGGGGTTCGTATCTTTACCGGTGCTGTGGTGCCAGACGATAGCGATACGGTCATCATGCAAGAGAATACCAACTTTGCTGAGATACGCGAATCCATCGATAAGTCTCAGCCTTATCATATAACGCTGACGCAAGCCGCGAAAGCCGATGATAATATTCGTAAGCAAGGCGAGGAGATTGCAGAGGGCGAGGTGGTACTACAAAAAGGCAAGCGTCTTAATCCTGCCGACATTAGCTTACTGGCCAATCTTGGAGTGGCAAAAGTCAAAGTTTATCAGCCGTTAAAGGTAGGCGTCATGGCGACAGGCGATGAGCTAGTCGCTGTCGGTCAGCCGCTACAGAGCCTAGCGCAAATCTATAACTCCAATACGCCAACGCTTAAAACCTTATTAGCAGGATTGCCAGTAACTATCGAAGACTACGGTATTATTCCTGATAATTTAGAGCAGACTGTCGCGACTGTCACTACCGCTATGAACGAATGCGATGTGCTCCTCTCTAGCGCAGGCGTGTCGGTCGGTGACTATGATTTTTTGACGACGGTTATCGAGCAATTAGGCAAAATCAATCACTATAAAGTCGCGATGAAACCGGGCAAGCCTTTTGTCTTTGGTGAGCTATTAGGCGATAGCGATAATAAGCTTGCCAAGCCTGTCTTGTTTTTTGGGCTACCGGGCAACCCATTATCCACTCTGGTAGGTACGCTACAGCTAGTAATACCGTCTTTGTGGCGTTTATCTAGCGTCAGTGCCGATGATATGCCGATGGTAAGGACAGTACAGGCGACACTAGACAATGACGTGCGTAAGTTAGCTGGACGCAAAGACTTTCAGCGCGGCGTATTAGCGCAAAACAGTGATGGCAGTTTTACCGTAAAAGCCTTTAGCAAACAGCAATCGCACCGTATCAAGCAGTTAAGCCAAGCCAATTGTTTGATTGTTTTGGCAAAAGATAACGGCAACTTAGCGGCAGGTGAGAGCGTAACCGTGCAGCCATTTCCGTGGTCATAAAACATATGAGATTAGCCGGAGTGGTCATTTTAGCAGGCGGCAACTCTAAGCGTATGGGTACGCCCAAAGCCAAGCTCAAGCTGCCCGGTGGTGAGACGTTACTGAACTATCATGTCAGACATGCAACGCCGCTAAACGTGCCGATTATGATTGCTGATAATGAGCATGGGTTTAAGGTAGATGAAGCGTTAGCGGCTCGCTCCGAAGCGCCTATTTTTCATATCAAGGACTATGGTCAAAATGATAAAAAAGCAGATAATAGCAAGACTGATGATAAGTACAAAAACACAGGCGGCGCATTAGCCGCCATTGAATCAGCGCTGCAAACGTGCATTTCATTCGTTAAGGATGCTAGTTCTAAAAATAGCCTAACTGATTACTTACTGGTTATCAGCTGTGATAGCTTAATTAAAGCCACCGAGCTTTGGCAACATCTAAGCGCTGCTACCAACCGCAGCCTATACGCTAGAGCAGTCGTTTGCCTAAGCGATGATAGCCATTTATATCCGTTATTAGGCTTGTATCAGCTCGCTATCGAGCCTGAACTGCGCGCTTATCTCGATAGCGATCAACGCCGTGTCATGCGTTTTATAGAGCCGATTTGCCAAAAAGTCGCTTTTGATCCGCAGTGGCAGTATTTAACGAATTTTAATACGCCTGAGGACTTTGTCAAAGCATGTCAGGCTCTATCTTAGAATATTTGATACAGTATAAAATAAACCTTATGAGCATTATGTATGACTACCCTTAAATACATCGCCCATTATCCTGAGTCTATTCAAACACAAGTGGCCAAGCTTATCAGTCGTGGTCAGCTTGGCGAGTACCTGAATAATAAATATCCAAACGTGCACCAAATTCAAAGCGACAAAGCGCTGTACCAATATGTCAATGAGATAAAAAACGACTACATGCGTAAAAGCGCTCCGTTATCGCAAGTGAAGTACGACAGTAAGCTTAGCACGCTAAAACAAGCGCTAGGCATGCATACTTATCAGTCGCGAGTGCAGGGCAGTAAGCTCAAGTCGCACAACAGCATCACCGTAGCGAGTGTCTTTAAAGACGCGCCGCTCGAATTTCTGCGGATGATAGTGGTTCATGAGCTCGCACATTTTAAAGAAAAAGATCATAGTAAAGCGTTTTATCAGCTGTGCCATCATATGCAGCCAGACTATCATCAAGTTGAGCTAGATACGCGGCTGTGGCTGCACTTACGCGAGCTGTCCTGATTAGATGGTATAGTAATAGTCATTTGATACTCATATAAGAAAAGCCTGCGTAGTAGCAGGCTTTTTTGTGACGCGGACTCTATAGTCTAACCTACGAATTTAGCAGCACATCACCATGCTCATCGCGCAAGTCAGTTTTTACCATCTTGCCTGCGCCATTTAACACGATGTTATCGACAAACACGACTTTGTCAGGAATTTGCCAACTGGCGACTTTGTCTTGATAAAACTCCAATATCTGTGCCTCGGTTACCTCTGAGCCATCCTCTTTTACCACTATCAATACCGGACGCTCACCCCACTGTTCATGCTTTGCGGCAATAGCGGCGGCCATTTTTACCTCAGGATGACCGGCGGCGATGTTTTCAAGCTCCACTGATGATATCCATTCACCGCCTGACTTGATCAGATCCTTGGATCGGTCACGAATATTCATATAGCCATCAGCGTCGATGGTAGCGATATCACCCGTATCAAACCAGCCATCGTCAGTGATAGCGTCTGGTCTATGAGTGAAGTAGTCATCGATGATCCAGTGTCCGCGAATCTGCAAGCGACCTTGCGACTCGCCATCCTCAGCAACTCTTTGCTCTGGGTTTTCAGTATCCATCAAGCGCAGCTCAACGCCATAAGGCGGACGCCCTTGTGATTTGCGCAGCTCGTTGATCTCCTCTTTACTCAAAGATTTGTGCTTGGCTTTGATTTGATTCATAGTACCAAGCGGGCTGGTCTCGGTCATGCCCCAACCATGTATCGCATCACAGTTGAAGTCTTCACGGAAAGTCTTGATCACGGAGGGCGGACAAGCAGCGCCGCCAACGATAGTCCGCGTCATGCTCTCAAGTTTGCTACCATTCTTTTTCGCCGCGTTCAATAAGCCCTGCCAAATGGTCGGCACGCCTAGCGCAATGGTCACCTTATAATCATCAATCACTGAGACCAGGCTGTCACCATCGAGGTTGGGTCCTGGCAAGATCAAAGAGCAGCCGACGATCGCCGCGGCGTATGGCGTGCCCCAAGCGTTGACATGGAACATCGGTACGACGGGCAGTAGCACATCTTGCGCGGATAGCGATGAGACATCCGGCATACACAGTGCGATAGCGTGTAGCACTGAGGAGCGATGGGAGTAGAGTATGCCTTTAGGATTACCCGTAGTGCCTGAAGTGTAGCATAGCGAGCTAGCAGTGGTTTCATCAAGCTCTGGCCAGTCGAATTCAGACTCTTGCTCATTGATGAGTTCATCGAAGAATAGCGCATCTGGGAAGTGCTCTAGCACTGCCTCGTTGCGCTCGCCCAACAAGATAAAATGCTTGATGCCTTTGATATGATCTTTGATAGCGGCGATGAGCGGCAAAAAAGTGATATCAAAGAACAGCACCTGATCGTCAGCGTCGTTAACGATGTAAGCGAGCTGCTCGGGGAAGAGACGCGGGTTGATCGTGTGGCAGATCATACCGCTGCCGGAGATGGCGTACCAAGCCTCTAAGTGGCGGCGGTTGTTCCAGGCCAGAGTCGCGATGCGATCTGAGGACTTAAGACCTAGCGTTTGTAGGGCATTAGCCAGCCGCTTTGAGTTGTCTGAGATGCTCGCCCAATCGCTTTGGGTCATCGTGCCATCGACTTCTTTTGAGTAGACGGCAGTATCGCCATGATAGCGAGCAGCATGCTCAATTAAGCTACTGATCAGTAGCGGTTGATGCATCATTTTTCCTAACATTTGCATATCCTTATCATCGTTAGTAGTACATATCCGTCAGTACCGTTGCTATGACGTCTTACTTAGTATACGTCACTCTCACCATTCTAAAAATATTTTATGATAATTGGCAGTTCTTTATTATATGTAGCTTATTTACTCTTCAAACTCAGCCAACATCGACGTGATGCGCTCGTCCTTTTGACGCCACAGATGCTCAACCCACGCAAACATCTGCTCTTTGGTAGCAGAGTCGTTCTCATAACCGCCATCTTGTAGACTTGCAAATAGCTCGTCAGGGATTTCGATATGCCGGACATCGACTCCCAAGCGCTTGATTTTCCCTTGCCAAAGCTCACCATAAGTGGGCACGCCATCAGGGTAGACGATGGTCATATCTAAGATACCATCGATCTCATCGCCCAAAGCGTTGATCGCTAGCGCCAGACCTCCGGCTCTTGGTTTAAGCAAATGCGTGTAAGGTGATTGCTGAGTATCACGCTTTTTTGGGGTGAAGCGCGTACCTTCTAAATAGTTGAGCAAAGTAAAAGGCTTATCTTTTAATAGCGCGCAAGCACGTTTAGCCTCAATGATATCTTTACCTGCCAGTGCTGGGTTTTTGGTCACGGCTTGCTTAGAGTGGCGACGCATCATCGGGAAATCTAAAAAGTAGAAGGTCTGACCGACGATAGGGATATATATCAGCTCAAACTTAGTAAAAAACCGCGTCAAAGGCAGACGATCGCGACTAATGTATTGCACAATGCTGGTATCGACCCATGATTGATGGTTGCTCACCAGTAAATATTTGCCTTGGACATCGATATCATCAGGTAGGCTAATGCGCCAGTCCTTTTTGGGTAAGATGGTATCGATCAAAGTATTGTTACTATTAATCCAGTAGTTGGCGATTTTTATCACGGTTTTGTCAGCGATGTCAGCTCCGGTAATGATTTTGGTGGCGCCCATTAGCCAGATAGGAATACTACCGGCGAAACTATTACCAACGATAACCCCTGTCGCTGTCGCTAATGATACCGCTTTACCAAGCTTTGGCGTACGTTCATGCATTTTTTGAAAAAGTGAGTGTAGTCGCATAGCAAACCTTTCCTATTGTTGTTGCTGCTTATTGAGCTATCTTAATTGAACTGCTTTTATTCCGTTATTTTTTGATTTGGCTATTATGGTAGCTGTTATTTACGGCGGTAACATTACGACACAATTTTAGCAGAAATTCGGCCGAGCGTAGTTAGGCTAGCGTGACTGGCGGTTACAAAGGGCGGCAGTACGCTAAAACTGACCAAGCGCAATATTATGTCAGGCAGCAAAGGATGATGACTGCTCATTTTTAGGGATAGCTTTAAGCCAATAAAAGTGTTTAGAATGAAGTAACGGACAACAGCGCTTATTTCTAAAGAGCGAACACAGTAAAGGATGACACCATGCAAAATGACATGACAAACGATCTAAATAACTCAGCTGCGACTGTAAAAGACAACGTCAGCGCCGCAGAATGGCAGATGCGCGTTGATTTGGCCGCTTGCTACCGATTAATCGCCATGTATGGCTGGGATGATTTGGTCTTTACCCATATCTCAGCGCGCGTGCCCGATACAGAAGATGAGTTTCTGATTAATCCTTATGGCTTATTTTTTGAAGAGATTACCGCTTCAAACTTGGTAAAAGTCAATCAGGCCGGCGAAAAAGTTGCGCCATCGAAGTACGATATCAATCCCGCCGGTTTTACTATTCATAGCGCCGTACACAACGCCCGTGACGATGCACATTGTGTGCTGCACTTACACACTAGCGACGGCGTGGCAGTGTCAGCTCAAACCGAGGGCTTGCTGCCTTTATCACAGCAGTCGCTCTTTCCGCTATCGAACCTGGCCTATCATGACTATGAAGGGGTGGCGCTAAACCCTGATGAAAAAGTACGTCTGGTCGCAGACTTAGGCGACGCGAATTTCATGATTCTACGTAATCATGGCTTGCTTACTTGCGCCAGCACGGTCGCGGATGCTTTTTTATTTATGTATATCATGCAAAGAGCTTGCGAGGTGCAAATCAAAGCGCAAAGCGGCGGTGGTAATCTGACTCATATACCGCCGCAGATATTAGCCGGTATTCAAGCGGCTTCAAAAGAGGTGACGAGAGGCGCAGGTGGTGATATCGCTTGGCCAGCACTACTCCGCAAACTACGCCGTACCGATCCCTCATTTGCGGAGTAGTTATGATTACTTTGGCGCAGTGGCGACAACAAGGAGAGCTTGAGTCGATCAATGGGCAGCAAATTTTTACTCGCACGGGCGGTAATAAAAGTGTGCCAGCGCTTGTGCTCATCCATGGCTATCCGAGCGCCAGCTGGGACTGGGAGGGCATGTGGCAGGCGCTGACCCAGCGCTACTATGTGATTACGCTTGATATGCTAGGGTTTGGGTTTTCGGCCAAGCCTAAAGACGCGCGCTACTTGATAACGGAGCAAGCGGATATTTTTGAGTATTATTTGCATAAACTTAGGGCGTGTTGAACATTCACAAATGCGCACTGCTGATCGCTAAAATAGTTCTAGTCTAAGTGAAAATTGCAGGTAATGCTTATTGCATTGGCTAGATTTTCGCAACGACTAGGGCGATTTTAGCATCAGCCCTTACTACAACAATAGGGACAGGACTATTTTTTGCCGCTTTATTGATAAAAATAGACGCTTAGAACGACTAAACTTACCATTTTTATCTGCAAATCGCCTAAAAAATAGTCTCTGTCAGTGCCAAGGTCGAATGTTCAACACGCCCTAATATCACGGACTATCACATATTAGCTCACGACTATGGCGATACAGTAGCGCAAGAGCTGCTCGCCAGACAGCGTGAGGGTAGCGCAAAACAGCGTATCGCTAGTGTGTGTTTATTAAATGGTGGTCTGTTCCCAGAAACCCATAAGCCGGTGTTAATCCAAAAATTACTACTCTCGCCTTTAGGGCCATTAGTGTCCAAGCTTATCACTAAACGCAAATTTGCAGACAATCTACGGCGCATCTTTGGACCCAATACGCCGCCGACTCCTGAGGTTGTCGATAGCTTATGGCAGCTGCTCAATCATAATAACGGTCTTGCGGTGATGCATAAGCTCATTGACTATATACCGCAGCGTCAGCAGCACCGTGAGAGGTGGGTTGAAGCCATTATCGAAAGTAATGTTCCGGTCAAGCTTATTAACGGTAGCAAAGACCCTATCTCAGGCCAGCACATGGCTCAGCGCTATCGGCAATTAATATCTAATGCCAGTAATGCTAATGATGTCAATGTCACTGAGCTGACACAGTTGGGTCATTATCCGCAGCTTGAAGATGCTGAGGCGGTGACGACAGCTTATCTGCAGTTTAGAGATAGTCTCAATCAGAGTTAGTAGCACTAAGAGATAATATCAATCAATGAGGGTTGGCTATTAAAAAGACATCACGACAAGGACTCACTATGAAACGCGCCGCGCAACTACAGCCTTTATCTCGCCAACATCACTTAGGTCTCAACATCTCTCGCCATGCCAAAGAGTGCTCTGATAATCCTGAAGATATCAGTAAGCACTGGCACAAGCTCACTTCATATATTGATGATTTGCAAAGTCACTTTGCGATTGAAGATCATCTGATCGCGACGGCGCTATTGCCTTATAGTATTAGTAAACCCGAAGTCGCTTCCGCGCTTACCACGCTCAATGAGCAACATAAGTCTCTGCAGGCTCTCGTGAGCCAAGCCCAAGACTCTGCAAACTCTCAAAGCCATCCTATCAGCGCCGCCCAAGTCAAAGCGCTCGCCACTTTGTTATACGACCATATTCGTTTTGAAGAGCGTGACTTGTTTCCTATTGCTGAGCGCTACCTGACAACAGCAGAGTTAGATACGATTTATGCCGCCAGTCCTGATAATGTCAAAAGAGCAGATGAAAATCGTTAAAAATATTGCTGGCTTAGTCGATAGCAAGATTAATTACTGAACCGGTAGATAGCCGGCATCAGCAAAGTACTGTTGCCCAGCCTCAGAGCGTAGATACTCTGAAAATCCAGCAGCGCTAGGTCGCTCACTGAGCACTATACCGTCTTGTAATATCGACGGATAAGAATTCGGTGCTAAGGTATCAAACTGCGTAGGCTTTGCTTTGATAGCTAGCAGCTGTGCCAGCGCAACAAAGCCATAATCGACACTACCGGTATGCGTATATTGAAAAGCTTGGCCGATGTTTTCAGCTTGTATGAGACGTTTTTGGGTTACCATAGTCTCATAACTATTTTGGGCTTGTAGATAAGCTTTGGCGGAATTACCATAAGGCGCGAGCTGCGGGTTGGCAATAGTCACTTTAGTAGATTTCGCCATCAATAATGCATTTAAAGCCGCCGGCTTGAGCTCGCTTAGCGGATGAATAACGCTATACAGCGCCAGTTGACCTTGAGTATAAGTGAAGGGCTGAGCGTCTTTTTGACTGTTCGCCTGATCAGTCGTTAGTGTCTGTGCGGCAAGCTTGGCCGGAAACGCCTGATTCGCAGATAAAAATAAATCGTATGGCGCGCCTGAGGTGATTTGCGCATATAGCTTACCTGATGAGGCGTAAGTGATCTCAATTTCTTGGTTCGGTTGATTATTATCGGTTTTATAGCCTTCGACGACTTTCGGCAAGACGTCCGATAAGTTGGCAGCAGCAGCGATACGTAGCGTTTGAGACGATTCAGTATTCTCTGTAACACTGTCTTTAGCGCACGCTGTCAGCGTAACTGCTAGACAGCTTACGGTTATTATTATTGCTTTCATTACCACTCTAATTTTTAATTGTCCAACCGTCAGTGTACCTAAGAGCCGTCAGTTTTGAAAACGCTATTTCACCGTGTAAAGATAAGTACGCTCGCTCATTAGCTATTGTTAAGTGTCGTCGATTTATATTGAGAGTCATGGCTTGCTATATTAGTCACCTTAGTAGGACTATTAGTAGCACTAGATTTATTTTTTAGTGAATTTGCCATAACACCAAATTAACACCGAATTGATTATGGTAATAATAATTATTATCATTTATAATACAGCTTTAGTGACGTTGCATTTATAACTGAACATATAAATATGATATTAAAAGGCGCTGCTGACGTAGCAGCCCGATGGCCTGTGTTGCACTGATTGCTCGCAAAACTCTCATCTTAATGTCATCAATATCCATAAGTCTCAAATGACTTATAACGTATAAGATGAATCACTCAAATACAATTTGATAGATCGTTATGACTGAAAGAACGAATAAAAAAAGTTTTCCAAGCCTTTATACCGGGACATTTATCGCTGTCATCGCGCTGCACGCTATCACAGGTTGGGCACTTGCGAATGTCAAAACACCAGATGTGACTATCGCTGAGCCTAACGAGGTGTCGCCCTTAGAAATCGAAATGATTACACCGATTATCAAAAAGCCTGAAGTTGTAGAAGTTCAGCCAACACCGGAACCAGTCATTGAGTCAAAGCCTAAGCCGGTAGCTACTGTAGCGCCGCAACCTAAACCTGAACCTGAACCGCAATCTAAACCTGAACCGCAGGTTAAACCTGAGCCTAAAGTTGAACCAAAACCTAAAGCTAAGCCTGAGCCTAAAACCAAACCCGACATAAAGCCTAAGCCTGAACCTAAACCACCAGTTAAGACGCAGCAAACCCAGCAAGAAGTACAAGCCAAAAAAGCAGCAGAGCAAGCGCTAGCAGAAAAACAGCAGCAGGCGATAATAAACGCGCAAAAACAAGCAGAGCGACAAGCCCAAGAAAACGCCAGAAAGCAAGAACAAGAACGAATAAACGCACAAGAATTGGCAAAACAGCAAGAAATAGCCAGACAACAAGCATTGGCTAGACAGCAAGCTGAAAATGAGCGTTTAGCGCAAGCGGAAAAGGCTAGGGAAGCCGCTGCAGAACGTGCACGTGCAGCGCAGAAAGCGGCTCAAGCAAAAGCTGAAGCTGCAGCGGCAAATAGTGAGCCCGTAAGTTTTAGCGGTAGTGATGCATCATGGGCGAGAGAGCCTAATTTTGAGGGTTTAACTCATGAGGCACTCACCTTAAACCTAAGGTTTAGAGTCGACAAGCAAGGTAATATCAGCAATATCACAGTTACGGGTTCAAATGACCGCCGGATAATTCGAGATGCCAAACGTCGACTTGGACGTAGTAAATTAAACCCATTTATACAAAATGGCGTACCGGTTACTGGTATTGTGAATTTGTCTATTGCTGTTAGATCTTAGGGGCTATCGTCGTATTCCCTAAAAAAGCGCTTTCATCACAGTTAAGAGCTGATAAATACTAACCACTATTTAGTTTGGGCAACCAAAAATAAGGAGTCTACAATGGACTTTGCAATCTACTGGCAATACAGCGATATGGTGACAAGAACTCTGTTTTTCTTGCTGTTAGCATTGTCGATACTCTCTTGGGTGACAGGTATCATCCGTGTTATTCAAAGCCGCAAATTAGCAGCGACGGTTGCTGACGACTTAACGCAGCAGATTCAGGCAAGCCGTGCTGAACTAGCAGCATCCGATAGTAAAGATCAGCGCCTCGTCACTGAGCAGACGCTGCTCAAACATATTGGTCGTTATCGCTTTGCCAGTGAGCGCGGATTACCAATCTTGGGCACGACGGCGGCCGTTGCCCCGTTTATTGGGCTGTTTGGTACGGTGTGGGGGATCTTTCATGCCTTGCATAACATTGGTACTACCGGGCAGGCGGGACTTGCGCAAGTTGCAGGGCCAGTAGGGGAGGCTTTGATTATGACCGGTCTTGGTATTGCCGTAGCGATACCTGCAGTGGTGTTTTATAACCTAGCTATCCGTATCAACCGCAAAGTTATGCATTATGCTAATGATTGCGCCCATGACCTCCTAGCGCAGTCTACGCGTGATGCGCTACCAAACACAGAGTCTACTCCAAGAGCTGTGACTAGTGAACGAGTTGCTGCAACGACTTCTAACAAACAAACACAGCCTCAATATCAGCATTAGTACAAGCACTGAGGATAGTAGATCTGAGAAGAAGACAACTGAGAATAAGAGACAACTATGGCTTTTCAATTAGGTGATGACGACACACAAGGTATGAATGAGATGAACCTCATTCCGCTCATCGATGTCATGCTGGTATTGATGATTATCTTCTTACTGACGGCGACGGTACTCAATCCAACCGTACCGCTGAATCTGCCGCAAACCAGTGCTGAGATCAATGAGCCGCCAGCCGATCCCATTCAAATCAGTATTGATAAAGATGCAGGCCTGTTTTGGGATGATAAGGCGATTAGTATGGAAGAGCTTGAGTCGCGCTTACAGCAGCAAGGAGTAAGCGGCGATAACCCTTCTATTCAGCTACGCGCCGATAAGGACAGCCGCTATGACAATGTCGCGCAAGTACTAGCCGCTGCCAGTACCGCGGGCCTAACGAAGATTGCGTTCGTTAATGAGTAGCTCATTTTAGACTATATTAAAAAATAATAATAACAATAAAGCTGGCAAGTACTTTACTCCACACCCTACTAGTGACATAGCTAGTAGGGTTTTCTTTTTTATAGTGATTGCAATAGTCATTGGCATTGGCGTTTTACGAATGACGCTATAAAATTCATTTTAAATAAATCTTATAAAGATACTCGTTTTTCATTCATGAATACGCAATTTATGGAGAGTATGGTCGATGGTCTTATGATGCTTGATCACAGCGTAGATAGTGTTCACTATGAGCCGTTTGGCCCTAAAATGAGCTTAGAGCTGTCTTGATTCTGACTTCAGTCCTCAACCACAACACTAAGTCTCATTTTTATTGTATTTAATATCTCTACAATATCTTTTAGGAAGTGTTTGCCTAGTCAGCGCTCAACTGGGCAAACATTCAGCGTAAGAAGCGGTCTACTATTTTAAAAAGTCAGGATTCATATAAGCAGGATTTGGATAGCTATAAAACCCTTCGCCAGTTGCCGCGCCTAGTTTATTTTGATCAATCAGTTGCTCTTTTAGGTACTTAACCGCCTTAAACCTCACAGGGCTTTGAGTCCGCTCAGCAGACATCTTAGTGATGTTATAAGCGGTGTTGATCCCTATGGTATCTAAGATACCAAACGGTCCGACAGGCGCACCGGTCACTATCATCCAAGTCTTATCAATGGTATGCGGATCAGCCACTTCTTTGGCTAGTAGTTGCAAACCTGCGTCTATAAACGGCGCTAATAAGCTATTCATAATATAGCCGGGTTGCTCTTTATACAGCGGCATTGGCACCATACCGATATTTGTCGCAAACGCGACTACCTCATCAAATACTTTAGGATCGGTTCTAGGATGCCCCATGATTTCAGCGACGTTATGCATCCAGATCTTATTGGCAAAATGTAGCGCTAGGAACTGAGCAGGCCGTCCTGTTGATTCAGCAAATTGGCTCGGCAGTAAGGTTGAGGTATTGGTCGCAAATACTGTTTTTTCTGGAGCCAGATTGGCCAGTTTTTCATAAAATTCGATTTTAATCTCTGGAATCTCAGGAATGGCTTCAATCATTAAGTCAGCGTCTTTGACTGCTTCTGCCAAATCTGAGGTATAGCTAAGATTATCAAACGCCGTATCTAACTGCTCTTGCGTCGCTCTTAAATCCTTTCTGAAGGCCTTACACATCCAATTAAACTTTGACTTAGCTTGCTCTAGCACCTCGTCACTGATGTCATAAACGATGACATTAAAACCATGATATGCAGCTTGAAAGGCGATTTGATAGCCTAGGACGCCGCTTCCTGCGACAGTTACATTCTTATACGTCATGATGACTCCCTGAAATAATGACTATGATTTTAGAGTTATTATGTGGCTATTGTCAACGTACTGTCATAAATGCTCGGTAGACTTGAGCGTAACTTATATCGTTGTGGTGGATTTGATAAAGCCGCAACCCACCCTTTACGCCACTCTAGCCAAATAGCAAGGTGACTGAACATGACGTTATTGAACAAACCGCTCGCTCATGAAGCCGTAGAAGACTCAAACACGAGCAATAATATCGAATTTCAAACCATCATCAATCGCCGTATGCATCGTCGCCATATCTTAAAAGGCGGTACAGGGCTGGCGGCGGCAGCGTTTTTTGGGGCGCTGCCTTTGGTTGGCTGTAGTGACGACGATGACGACAGCCCATCTCGCCTGCCCAGCGACGATGACCAAGCCGCCATCCCAGCACAAGGAAATCTCAAACGTCCCGACACCCTAAAATTCACTGCAGTGGCGCATTCGACAGCTGATACCATGAGTGTGGCAGAAGGCTATCAGGCAGAAATGATATTGCCACTAGGGACACCGCTGATGTCTGGTATCGCCGACTGGAAGGACAACCGTGAGCAGTCCGCTGAGTCGTTTGAGTGGCGTATGGGTGACAACCATGATGGCATGTGGTTTTTTGGCAAAAAAGGCAATACCTACGATGCCAAAGCCTCTAAAAACGGCCTGCTGGTCATGAACCATGAGTATGTCAATAGCAGCGAGCTTAGCCCATTTGGTTATCATGTCATCTCGGATAACAATGCGGCACCCATTTATCAAAACCGTCGTCTGGCCAGTGATGTGCGCCGCGAGGTCAACTGCCACGGGGTCGCTGTCGTTGAGATGACGCGCCGTGCCGATGGGATGGGTTATGAGATGGTCAAGGATTCAAAATACAATCGCCGTATCACCAGCAGTACGCCCGCCCAGCTGACAGGCCCTGTGGCAGGCTCTGATTTGGTCAAGACAAAGTTTGATCCAACAGGGTTGCAGACGCGCGGCATCAACAACAACTGCGGCGCAGGACTGTCGCCGTGGGGTACCTATCTGACGACAGAAGAAAATTTCTTGGGCGTATTTGCGCGTGGTCAAGACGCCGAGCAGCTAAGCGCAGGTCATAACTACGGGCGTGAGCGCTATGGGGCCAGCGAAAACTTCTCTGGCTGGGAGTATCTGTGGCATACGCCTTATGCCAAAGATGAAATCATAGCTGATGAGTTTGTCCGCTGGGATATGACCGCGACAGGCGCTGATGCTACTGAGGATTATCGCAATGGCTTTAATACCTTTGGCTACATCACCGAAATCGATCCTTTTGATCGGCACTCAGCACCGCAAAAACGCACGGCACTCGGTCGTTTTGCACACGAAAACTGTGCGTATGCGCCCGTCGAGTCAGGTAAACCTGTGGTGTTTTATATGGGGGATGATGCGCGCGGCGAGTATATTTATAAGTTTGTCTCAAAGGCACGATGGTCCAATGCAGATATCGGCGGCGGCCTCAAAGCTGGCGACAAATACCTAAATGAAGGCACGCTGTATGTGGCGGTGTTTCACGAAGATGGTCGCGGCGAGTGGCGGCCACTGGTCCATGGACAAAATGGACTTGATGCGAGCAATGCTGAGCTGCCCTTTGCTGGGCAAGATGAGGTGTTGGTCTTTGCGCGCGCTGCCGCCGATGCCTTGGGTGCGACCAAGATGGATCGACCAGAGTGGGTGTCGGTGAGTCCCATGACAGGTGAGGTGTATGTGACCTTGACCAACAACAAATATCGCGGCGAGCGTGAGGATCAGCCTCTCTTAGCAGCCAACCCGCGCAGCTACGAAGCGCGCGGCAAATCCCGCGGAAATGATAATGGTCATATCATTCGCTGGGCCGAAGCAGGCGGTGACCATGCGGCGACACGCTTTGAGTGGGATATATACTTGTTTGCCGCGCCCAGTGAGCTTACGGCAGAGAACTTATCGCAATTAAACAAAAACAATGACTTGTCATCGCCTGATGGCCTGTACTTTGATCCGCGCGGGGTATTATGGATTCAGACCGATGATGGCGCGTATACCGATACCAGCAGTTGTATGCTATTGGCCGCGTTGCCTGGTCAGGTCAGCGATGGTACGCTGATCACCACATCTGCAGGCCAGCAAACCCGCGTCGGAATGCCCGCCCGTGATGACAATATCAAACGTTTTTTTGTCGGTCCTGAAGGCTGTGAGGTGACAGGCATCACCATGACGCCAGATTTTAAAACGTTATTTATCAACATTCAGCATCCTGGCAACACATGGGGCGCGGTGGCTGGAGGTAGTACGCCGCGCTCGGCCACCGTGATGATTACTCGCGAAGATGGCGATGTCATATTGGCAGAATCATTTACTTAGAGCGCTTGGATGACTCGGCTACGATAGTGAAATGGCTGAAATAGTGAACGGCTGCGATGGTAAAGCGGCGGCACGGTGATTACAAATACGGATAGTGATGTTAGCTAAAACCGCAAGCGTGAACTGAACCCCATAAGTTGTGTTCAACTTATGGGGTTCAGTTCACTGCGGTGAAAACCACTGATAAGGGTTTCTTAAGTAAAACCACCACCCAAGATCGCTATGACATGCAAAGCGATAGTGCCATCAGCAGCAATATCGAAGGTGACAAAGTCATCGTCCAAGCAGGACAAGATATCAACTTTACAGCCGTCAACGCTATCAGTGATCGCGGCACCCAGCTCTCAGCAGGTCGTGATGTCAACATTCTAGCGGCTGAGAATACGTCTAGTGAAAGCTCGTTTAGTCAAACCAAAAAATCAGGACTGTTCGGCACAAGTGGCGGCATGGGCTTCACTATCGGCCAGCAGCAAACTGATGATAGTAGTGCTCAAACGGCACTGACGCATACTGCTAGCAACATCGGTGCGATTGACGGTAACGTCATCATCAATGCTGGTGTTACTTACCAACAGACAGGCAGCAACATCGTTGCCGGAATGGGTGCAGACACTGGTGCAGATATTAACGCTGCTGATCGTGGTAACACCGTTATTCGCGCGCAAGACATTAATATTGATAATAGTATGAATGTCACTACCACTCAAAGCGAGCAAAAGTTTAAGCAGACGGGTCTGACTGTTTCTGTTTCTAATAGTTTAGTGGATAATGTCAACGCTATTAGAGATTTAGAAGAGGCTGCTGGTAACACAGGCAGTACACGTATGAAAGGTATAGCAGCGATCAGTGGCCTTTTAAAAGCACAAGCACTTGCAGAGCAAGCACAGGAAACACTTGGTAGTATTCAAAATGGAGTGGGCAATACCCGCATCCAAGCCACCATCGGTAGTCAAAAGAGCCAATCGAACAGCAGCAGCTATACGGAGAAGAGTCAAGGTTCAAGTATTGATACTAACAATCTTGCCTTGATCGCTACAGGGGCAGGGTCAGACAGCAATATCAACATCAATGGCAGTAGTCTAACCGTCAGCAATGATGCCTTATTCCAAGCGGACAATGACTTTAACGTCAATGGTGTCGCGCAAAACAGTAACACGCGTAGTAATAATAAAAGCTCAAGTACGGCTATTGGTGGTTATGCCAGCTTTGGTCAAAACACTAGTGCAGGTATCACTGCCAGTGCCAGTCGTGGCAAAGGCTATGCCAACAGCGATAGCACTACCTATGCCAACAGCCAAATCAACGTCGGTGGAACGAGCACCTTCGATATCGGCAACGACGTCAACATCAAAGGCGGCGTGATTAACACCAATCGCGCCCAAGGCGCCATTTGTGGTGACGTCAACATAGAGTCATTACAAGATACGGCCACCTACGACAGCAAACAAAAGAACATGGGCTTCAGTGCTGATATCGACATCGCAGGTGGTGGCGCAGGCTCTAGTCTTTCCGTTAATGGTGGCAAGACAAACCTTAATTCTGACTATCAAGCAGTCGGTGAGCAGTCAGGCATCTTTACTGGTGATGGTGGCTTTGATATTGCCGCTGGCGGTAAAACCACGCTTATAGGCGGTGCAATCACCACCACCGAAGCCGCTCGTGATGCTGGACGTAACCGTTACACCAGTGCAGACGGTATCAAGACGCAAGACATTAATAACACAACTAGCTATGATGGTGATGCCCTCCAAGTGGGTGTGAGCATCGGTCAAACCAATAATAAACCCCAAGCCAGTATGAACGGCTTAGGTTATGGCAGCGATAGTGACAGTGATAGCAGTGTCACGCGTGCTGGTATTACAGGTATTGCAGGCAGTCAAGACATCACCACGGACAACCGTGCCGAGTATGCAGGCATTCTTGAGAATAGCTTTGATGCTGGTCGAGTGAATGAGGAGTTAGGTGCGCAGACGCAGATTACGCAGGAGTTTGGGAAAGAAGCGCCAAAGGCAGTGGCTGAGTTTGCACAACACCGTATTAATGCTATAAAAGCCAATCCTGATTTGAGTATAGATGAAAAGCTTACAGCGATTGCCAAATGGGATAAAGGTGGTATTTACCGAGTTGCCGCTCATACCACTTTAGGCGCGTTAGGCACAGGCAGTGTGGAAGGTACGTTGACAGCGGGTGGCGTTGCTGCGGCTGCGCCTACACTAAATGATGTGCAAGCTAAGCTAGCTAAAGCGCTAACTGATAAAGGCATGAATGCAGATATTGCTAATGGCACGGCAAGTGGTGTCATCAGTTTGACGCTATTAGGTACAGGTGCTGCTGCTGGATTAGATACATCGAGTACAGTGACTGCGACTAGTATCGATGCGAATAATAGACAGCTGCATCCTGAAAAAGGTGAATATTGGGTTGTCGAACAACTCTACAAGCCAATTTGGTCACCCAAAATGCCGCTTATGAGCAGCTGATTGCCGATGTAGAAAAGGTCGCCACGCGCTCGACCGCCCCGATTTTGCTATTGGGCGCGACAGGGGTAGGCAAGTCGCAGCTGGCACAGCAAATCTATGCGCTCAAAAAAGCCAAAGCCAACAATGCCGCACAAAGCAAATACGCACTGGGGGCATTTGTGGAAGTCAACTGCGCCACCTTGCGCGGTAATACTGCCATGAGCGTGCTGTTCGGTCATGTCAAAGGCGCGTTTACGGGTGCCGCGTCCAGCCGAGAGGGGTTGCTTAAATCGGCGGATGGCGGTTTGCTGTTTTTGGATGAAATCGGTGAGCTGGGACTCGATGAGCAAGCGATGCTCCTCACCGCCCTTGAGGCGCAGCGCTTTTATCCGCTTGGGAGTGACACCTCGATTGACGTGTCGTTTTAGCTGATGGCGGGGACGAACAAGGACTTGCGCCAAGCGGTCGCGGATGGCGAATTCCGTGCCGACTTGTTTGCGCGCCTGAACACGTGGACGTTTTTTTACCATCGTTAAAAGACCGTATCGAGGACTTGCCTGCCAATATTGATTACGAGCTGGCGCGTCTGGGCAGTGAGCAGCAGTACCAGTACCGTTTTGAGCCAGCGGCGCGGGCGTACTTTGAAGCCTTTGCCATGAGTCACGCGGCGACATGGCAGGGCAACTTTCGTGATTTAAGCGCCAGCATGACGCGCTTAACGACATTGTACGAAGGCAAAATGATTCGTATGCCCGATGTTAAGGCAGAAATCACCCGCCTTAAGCATTTGTGGGCATTGCCCAATAGCGCGCAGTATCAAACGGATAGGGCGTACGCGCCCAGCCTAACCGAGCAGCAAGCGCACGCGGATACGGTGCTGAGTCGTCATCTATCAAGCGACGACAAAGACGCGCTCGACCCCTTTGACGCGGTGCAGCTGGCGTATGTGATTGAGGTCTGCTATCAGCACAGCAGCCAAGCGGCGGCAGGGCGCTATCTGTATGCAAACTCCAGAAATAAACTGAAAAGCAATAACGACAGCGACCGACTGCGTAAGTATCTGCTAAAGTTTGGGCTAAGGTTTGATGAGCTGAAGTTTGATGGATTGGATAATGGCTTTAATCAGTCAGTAGGTCAATATAGATAATAAGCCTATAAAAGTACATGAAAAACGCTGCTAATTTCATTTCAAAAAACGATGACGTATTTGGTCGTATCGCTATCTAGAATGTCACAGAAAAATATTAAATCAGCCACCCAAACAGGTGGCTTTTTTATGTCTGATAAAACAGTTGGGTGTGAGGCCGCTTATAAAACTAGTGCTTTAGCAGTAGTAGGCTTCTTTGTTTTTTAGCGCGTCTTGCAAATAAGCAACCAATAATTTGAGCTTTTGATCGGGCTGTTTTGATTTGGGATACACCGCAAACATCCCCATACGCTTGCGGGTAAAATCTTGCAAAATTTGGGTTAAAGTCTGGCGCTGAAAGGCTTTATACACTAGTGCTTGCGGCAAAAAAGCAATGCCCAAATCACTCAGCGCAGCATGTTTGATCGCGCTTAAATGATTACTATGGAAGCGGCCACTGACGGGCAGCAGCAGCTCAGCACCATCCTCATATAACGGCCATAAGTCGCTACTGGTGTTATCAAATTTATAGATGAGGCAATCATGATTTTGCAGTTGGGCGGGGGTTTGCGGCGTACCATATTTGTTGAGGTAATTTTGGGTGGCGCAAATCACCCATTGACTGTCTATCAGGCGTTTGACAATCAAGGAGGAGTCTTCAAGCTCCGCCGTTCGGATGGCCAAATCAAAGCCATCTTCGACCAAATCAATCAAACGGTTGGTGATGTATAGCTCTACGGTTATCTCAGGATATTTTTTACAAAATTCAGCGATAGCCGTGCTGAGTAGTAAGTCAGAAGAGACCACAGGGGCGGTGACGCGGATATGGCCTTTCATGTTTTCGCCATAGCCGACGACAGCATTTTCCGCTTCTTGAAAGGCAAGCTGAGCCAATTTGGCTTTGTGATACAGCGTTCGGCCGGCATCGGTCAAGCTGAGTTTTCGGGTGGTTCGGTAGAGCAGTTGTGCATTTAAGTTGGCTTCTAGGCGCGCGATACGTTTGCTCACTACAGAATTGGTCAGCGCCAGTTTGTCAGCAACTTTGGAAAAAGAGCCTTCATCGACCACCAAAACAAACAAAACCATGTCATCAGCTTTAATCATACCGATTCTCTAATCAGGGTAATATATTTCGTATTATAGCAAAAAAGGAAAATAACCTTGTCTGATCATGCTGTTTATCTTTGCACTTGTAAAGCGTAGAGTGTGTGAATTCTACCCTAAGCACAATGAGGCTGTTAATCTGAGCGATTAAGTGGCTGTATGTAAGGACTGTGTTTAAGGGCGGCGTTTAAGGATGCACAGACGATAACAGGGAGAGGGAATTTTGAATCAGACTGTCTATGGGCTACTTGCCCTATTGCCAATCATACTCAGTGGCGTATTTCTTATTGGTCTACAATGGTCGGCTAAAAAAACCATGCCGATCATTTTGGCGGTGACTGCCGCGCTCGCACTTTTTATTTGGGACATGACGTTTAACCGCGTGTCGTCCTCTATTCTTCAAGGGACCGTGATTACGATATCAGTATTGTGGATCGTATTTGGTGCCCTGTTCTTATTAAATACTCTAAAACACACGGGCGCTATTGCAGTGATTCGCGCAGGTTTTATCAACGTATCGCCTGACCGCCGAGTGCAAGCCATCATCATTGCATGGTGTTTTGGTACGTTTTTGGAAGGTGCATCGGGCTTTGGCACACCGGCTGCAATTGCGGCACCGCTGCTGGTCGCGATAGGGTTTCCTGCATTGGGTGCGGTGCTTATGGGGATGATGATCCAAAGCACGCCCGTATCGTTCGGGGCGGTCGGTACGCCGATTGTCATTGGGGTGAATAAGGGTCTAGATACCGTGGCCATCAGTGCGCTGCTGGCGCAAGAAGGCATGCAATGGGAAGAATTTTTACAACTGATTACCACCCAAGTGGCGATCATTCATGGTGTGATTGGGACGTTTATGCCGCTGCTGATGGTGATGATGCTCACCCGCTTTTTTGGTAAAAATAAAAGCTGGAAAGAAGGCTTAGCCATTTGGCCCTTTGCCATCTTTGCAGGGTTGGCCTTCACTGTACCTTACACTTTAACGGGTATTTTCTTGGGTCCTGAATTTCCATCGTTGATTGGTGGACTGGTCAGTGTGGCGATTGTCATTCAGGCGGCTAAAAAAGGATTTTTGGTACCAAAGACCACGTGGGACTTTGAAGCCAAAAGCAGCTGGCCAAGCGATTGGATGGGTAAACTGGTGGTCAGCAAAGAAGATGTGGCCACCCCAGCAGGCAAGACCATGTCTACGCTGATGGCATGGTTTCCTTACTTGCTAGTGGCGCTGCTACTGGTGTGTTCGAGAATGTTTGCTGACTTTAAGGACTTGCTCAGCAGCGCCACGCTAGACTTTAATACGATTTTGGGCGAGGCCGATATCAGTGCAGGTTTTAGTCCTTTATACTTGCCCGGCGGCCTGTTGTTAATCAGCGCCTTAATCGCAGCTTTTGTGCAAACTAAAAATCCAACGCGTGCGCTGGGTGATGCTTTGAGCGAATCAAGCAAAACCGTCTTAAGCGCTGGGTTTGTGCTTATTTTTACCATCCCTATGGTTCGGATTTTTATCAACTCTGGGGTCAATCTATCCGATGTCGCGAGTATGCCAGTTGCCAGTGCTGAGTTGTTTGCAGGCACGTTTGGCAGCGCCTTTCCGCTGATCAGCTCAACCATCGGTGCCCTAGGTGCGTTTATCGCAGGCTCGAATACCGTATCAAACATGATGTTTAGTCAGTTCCAGTATGAAGCGGCTATGAGCTTGCACATCTCGCCCTCACTCATCATCGCAGCACAAGCGGTTGGCGCCGCGGCGGGTAACATGATTGCCATTCACAATGTGGTGGCCGCATCAGCAACCGTTGGGCTGCTTGGGATGGAGGGCGCGACGCTGAGACGCACCATCTTACCAACCATCTATTATGTGTTGTTCAGTGGCATCATCGTTATGGCAGCCATTTATCTCTTTGGCGTTCAAGGACCGCTAACCTTATGAATGCACAGTAAAAAAAAGAGCAAGTAATGAACCGTTATCGATCGACCGCCTCCTATACAAGCCAGCTACCATCAGATCAGGTGTTGGTTAAATTGACCAAAATACTGGGCGCCGCCAATATACAGGCAGATCCAGCAAAAAATGAGCACTACCGCATGGGCTGGCGCTCAGGCGGCGGTAGCGCGCTGGCAGTGTTGTTTCCGCAAACGCTGCTTGAAATTTGGCAATGTCTGGAAGTGTGTGTTGAGGGCAACTGTATCATCATCATGCAGGCGGCCAAAACAGGTCTGACAGAAGGCTCAACGCCCAGCGGTGATGACTACGACAGACCCGTGGTGGTGATCAATACACTGGCGATAAATAAGCTGTATTTGATCAATGATAATGAGCAAATTATCAGCCTACCGGGTACGACTTTGCATCAATTGCAGAACGAGTTAAAAGCGGTCAATCGAGCGCCGCACTCGGTGATTGGCTCATCGACTTTGGGCGCGTCAATCGTCGGCGGTGTCTCCAATAATTCAGGCGGCGCGCTGGTCAAACGAGGCCCTGCTTACACGGAGCTGTCGCTGTTTGCGCAAATCAACGAGCACGGTCAGCTGGTATTGGTGAATCATTTAGAGGTCGATTTGGGCGATACGCCCGAAGAAATCCTCACCAATTTACAAAACGGCTATTTTGACAAGTCACAGTTATCTCAAAGCAACAAACTGGCCTCAGACAAAGAGTATGTCGCCCGAATACAGGATGTCAATGCCGACACGCCGAGCCGCTTTAATGCGGATAAGCGCAGGCTGTATGAAGCCAGTGGCTGTGCAGGCAAGTTGGCCGTTTTTGCCGTTCGCCTGGATACGTATCCCACCGCAACCAAAGAGCAAACCTTTTATGTCGGTAGCAATAGTGTGTATGAGCTGGCACTACTGAGACGACAAATACTATCGAGCTTTAAAAATGTCCCTGAAGTGGGCGAATATATGCACCGCGATATATTTGATGTGTCTGCCAAGTACGGCAAAGACACCTTTTTGAGCATCAAGCATCTGGGTACCAATGCTTTGCCCAAGCTGTTTTCTATCAAAGGCAGTATTGATGCCAAACTGAGTAAATGGTCATGGGTGCCCAATCATTTGACCGATAAAGTTATGCAAATGATCGCCCAAGTATTGCCGCAGCATTTGCCCAAGCGCATGCTTGAGTACCGCAACCAGTATGAGCATCACCTGATTATCAAAATGAGTGATGAGGGCATCTATGAGGCACAGTCTTTTTTAGAGTCTTTTTTTGCAGATTCAGAAACGGGCAGTTATTTTACCTGCACGCAAGCTGAGTCAGACAGCGCCTTTTTACATCGCTTTGCTGCCGCAGGGGCCGCCATACGTTATGAAGTCATGCATGAAGAGACCGCCGGAGAGATACTGGCGCTCGATATTGCTATCCCGCGTAATACGCTTGATTGGCTGGAAAATTTGCCTGAGAGCATCACTCAGCACTTAGAAAAAAAGCTGTATTACGGTCACTTTTTTTGTTATGTGTTTCATCAAGATTATATTTTAAAAAAGGGCAGTGATGCCAAGCAGGTCAAAAAGATGATGCTTGAGCTATTAAACAAGCGCGGTGCCAAATACCCTGCTGAGCATAATGTCGGCCACTTATATGAAGCCGAACCTGATTTGCAGCAGTTTTATGAGCGCCTAGATCCTACCAATACTTTTAACCCTGGTATCGGTCAAATGCCAAAAACCAAACGCAACTGCGCGTGCTGTTTATAGCCATTTATAATGGTGATGAGGCTTGAAGTGACAGTCGCCTGCTCTTACGCATCACCACCGCCAATCCGCTCCGCCAATGCCTGCAACTTGGGTACAATCATCGCAGTATAGTCATCCACTGCCCAGTTGGCGCTTGGCACACTAGCATTGAGCGAATAGACGTATTGCCCCGTGGCGATATCATAGACGCCCACCGCGACTGCCAATATATCAGTAGAAAACTCTCCATCAGAGACGGTATAGCCGTATTGCTCATAGTGCTCTGCCGCGCAGGTTAGGGCGCTTTTTGCATGAGTAAACGCTTCATTAGACAAACTTTCTTTTAAATTGCTAATAATGACCGCCTGCCTTGCCCGTGAGCTTGCTGCATAAAACGCTCGCCCAATCGCCGTGCGTGCCACGGGTACCGCTGAGCCGACTTGCAGGTTGACCGATAGGCGCGCGGGGCTACGGCAGCAAGCATGATAGCGCATCTCTCCTTCCACCTCGGTTGCTAGATTCACCGATACCTCATTTTCGCTAGCAAACTGTCTCAGTAATGGCTCAGCGTACGCCACCATGTCATGGCGACTCCATGCCGTGGCACTCAAGCGCACCGCATTACTGCCCAATTGATACTGTCCGTATTCATTAGTACGCAAAAACCCGAGCGTAACCTATACCATGTCAAGGTAGGTCGACCAAAGTGCATATCCTGACAATATCTTACACACGTTGATATTGTTAGCCTGTAAATATTATTCAATTGAATAACACAATGTAAATTATAATGCAATAAAATTTAAATCGTATTTGGGCACTGTATTTTTATAGTGTTTTTACCTCTACTCAAGCCCTTCTCAGAACAAAAAAACTATGTTTGTTCGTTGAGAGTCTATTCTTATTACGCTGCTATTGTCGTTTTTGAATTTCTACGTATTGTTTCTACTGCTTATTCTCTGCATAATATAAGGAGATTACTGTTCTAATCTCTGCATATCTCTGGGGAACGTATGAAGCATACTACTTATATTCATGAGCACTCAAATTGGACTGAATGGCAATGGTCGGACAAGAAGCTATTGCCACTCGTCAGTCGTGTGCGGATATTACAAGGCCATTTATTAGGAAAGCTACTAACACTAGGGTTCGATCTGAATGTTGAGGCACAATTAGATGCGGTGACCTTAGAGATTATCAAAACTTCTGAGATAGAAGGTGAGACGCTAAATGATGAGCAGGTTCGTTCTTCAGTTGCGCGGCACTTAGGGCTGGATAATGCAAGTATGCCAACCACTACTCGTGAGATCGATGCAGTGGTAGAGATGATGCTAAGTGCCACCTATCACTATCAAAAGCCACTATTATTAGGTGACTTACTCGGATGGCATCGAGCATTATTTCCAGATGGATATAGTGGGCTTTATCGTATTCAAGCAGGCAGTATCCGTGATGATAGTAAAGGGCCTATGCAAGTAGTGTCTGGTAGGTATGGTCGCGAGCGGGTTCATTTTGTTGCTCCGAGTGCGGATAGGTTGCCAGATGAGCTAGACAAATTTTTATTGTGGTTTAACACTTCGCCAAATAAGCAAGAAGATATAGATTTGGTCATAAAAGCAGGTATTGCTCATTTATGGTTTGTGACTTTGCATCCATTCGATGATGGAAATGGACGACTAACACGAGCACTCACAGAACGAATGCTGGCAAAAAGCGATAACAGTGCCCAACGCTTTTATAGTATGTCAGCGCAAATCCTTAAACAGCGTAATGACTACTACAAAATACTAGAGCGTACGCAAAAAGGTGATAAAGATATCACGGATTGGTTGATGTGGTTTTTACAAACGCTAGAGCAATCCCTCATTGTAGCTCAAGAAACTACAGATAAAATTATCAATAAGGCAGGCTTTTGGCAGACGCATCGACAGCATGCTTTAAATGATAGGCAGGTGAAGATGTTAAATATTTTGCTGACTGATTTTTATGGCAAACTCACCACTAAAAAATGGGCGACCATGACTAAGTGTTCTATAGACACGGCACTAAGAGATATTAATGATTTAATAGAGAAGGATATGATGCAAAAATCTGGGGCATCGGGACGCAGTACGAGTTATGAGTTGATTTTATGATAAAAATAGTATTTTTTAATTCCGCTATGACAGCAAGAAAGTATTCAAATAAGCCGTAATAAAGACAACCCATTCAGTGACCTAATATGAGTGGTTTCTTTACATCAGTCTATTAATAGATTTGAAGTATGAAATAGCTGGTTCTGCTAGGGTATACATAACAGTGTGTTTTTTGAGGATGTTTTTTACGGTGTGATGATAAACTTTAGCGCTAAATTATGAATGACTAAAGAGGTAAGTTTTTTGTCTGAATTAAAAACAGTTGGGCTTTTTGCCATTACTGCATTAGCAGAGATTGTAGGTTGCTATTTGCCATACTTATGGCTGAGAGAAGGTAAGTCAATATGGCTACTTGTCCCTAGTGCGCTTAGTTTGGTCGCTTTTGTATGGTTGCTGACTTTACATCCAACCGCCGTTGGCAGAGTTTATGCCGCCTACGGTGGGGTGTATGTAACAATGGCAATTCTATGGTTATGGACTGTTGATGGTATTCGACCAACGACATGGGACATATTAGGTACAGCAGTGGCACTTCTAGGTATGGCTATTATTATGTTTGCACCGCGCAATACATAGGATACGGTTGTTTTAACCATCACGTACTAAAAACTCCAATAGAGTGGGAACATTCTCTCTAGCACTGCGTCCAGCACCAATCAGAGTGGCAGAACCTGGGCTTGCCCAGTCACCATAACCAAACAACCATAACCGAGGCTCCTTGACCGCTTGCCCATCTTTAACTTGCACTTTTCCATCAGCTTCAAGGACATTTAAAGGTGCTAGATGGTCAAGATTTGGTTCAAACCCAGTACACCAAATAACGGCATCTATCGTTTCTTCACTACCATCAGCCCAAATGACGCCTTGTTGAGTAAATTGGCTGAACATAGGTACTGAATGTAAGATACCTTTGTCACGTGCCGCCTTGACGGGAGGCACCATGACGATATCACCGATACCGCCCTCAGGATCACCATTATTGCTGCCAGTAATACGTGCTGTTGCTCTTTCAAACAGGACACGTCCATCGACATCATCGGTTAAAAATAATGGGGGCTCACGTGTTACCCAGCTGGCGTTAGCCACTTGAGCCAGCTCCGCATAGATTTGTGCACCTGAATTACCACCACCTACTACCAAGACGCGCTTATTTCTGTAGGCGTCTGGGCCTTCATAATGCGCGGAGTGGCGTTGCTCCCCAAGATACGCTTGCTGACCTTTGGTAGAAGGAATTATAGGATTGCTCCACGTTCCCGTTGCGCTCACGACGGTTTTTGCCAACCATGTAAAACTTCCATCAGTCACCCGTAAGCAATTGTTTTTATCATCACGCTGTACGCTTTGGACTTGATAAGGTCGGTAGATTGGTAACTTATAATGTTGTTCGTAGTCAGCAAGGTAATGGATGACCTCATCTCGACGGGGATACTCGCCATCTTTTGCTTTTGGCATAAAGCGAACTGGCAAGGAGCTCATAAGAGCAGGAGAAAATAGGCGTAACGATGGCCAAGTATGCTGCCACGCGCCACCACTTTGGTCTTGATTGTCAAGAATGATGAAGTCAAGTTTCGCACGTCTCAGATAATAGCCAACGGCTAAACCAGCTTGACCACCGCTGAGCTATGCTGAATAAACCGTAGAGATAAACTTGGTAAACTAAGCACAATAACAGGAGTTTATCATGACCAAGAAAATCAGAACCTACAGTGACGAATTTAAAGCCGAGGCCGTCAAGAAGATAGCAGACAACAACGGCAATATCTCAGCCACTGCAAAGCAGCTTGGCATTGCCATGCAGACCTTATCTAATTGGCAGAACAAAGCCAACCAAGGCAAGCTTGTAGGAACAGAGCAGTACGATCCACAGCTCATAGCCGTGATTGAAGAGAACAAACGCCTCAAACGACAGCTTAAAATAGCCGAAGAGGAACGAGAGATATTAAAAAAGGCGACGGCGTACTTCGCGAATGAGGGACGTTAAGAAACAGTCTGGGAGACTGTTTTAGTGACGCAAGGCGAAGGACTATGCCCGCAGTGACAGTTAGTCAGGTACGCCTTTATCAAAGACAATCAGCAGATATTTAGCATCACTACTATGTGCCATGTATTGAAGATTAAGCCGTCAAGCTACTACGATTGGCTGAGTCGTGATATCAGCGAACAGCAGGTACACCGCAATCAGTGCGAACTATTAGTTAAAGCCGCTCACAGTGAAACTAAAGGGCGCTATGGTGTTGAGCGCCTGCATGCGCATCTAAATAGACAAGGACATGATATCAGTCCTTACATGGTTAGAAGCATCAAAGAGGAACACGGCATTAAATGTCGTCGTCATAAGCGCTTTAAGGTCACCACTGACTCAAACCATAATAAGCTTGTCTATCCAAACGTGTTGGATCAGCAGTTTGATGCTAAGCGTCCTAATGAGTCTTGGGTCAGTGACATCACCTATATCTGGACTGCTGAGGGCTGGTTGTATTTGGCTGGAGTGAAAGATTTATACACCAAAGAGCTTGTTGGTTATGCCATCAACAAACGCATGACTGCTGACTTAGTATGCCGTGCACTCAATATGGCAATTAAAAATAAACGACCCAGCAAAGGGCTAATCGTTCACTCTGATAGAGGTAGTCAATACTGTAGCCACGCGTATCATAAGATCATTAAACAGCACCATTTTACAGGCTCGATGAGCGGCAAAGGGAATTGTTACGACAATGCTCCGATAGAAAGCTTCTGGGGCACATTAAAGAATGAGCTGGTATATCACCAAGACTATAAAACAAGGTTTGTAGCCATCAGAGATATCATTGGATATATTGAGCTGTACTACAACCAGACTAGGATTCAAAAGGGCTTGGGCTACAAATCACCAAGACAAGTGTGGTCTGATTATTATCGTCAGGCTGCGTAATTAAAATCTCCCAAGTTTAAGTCTACGGGATTGACGGCAGGGGTCAATGTACTGTATATATGCAAATAGAACTATAGCTGTCAGGGTCATTGAAAAACAACATATAAATCCATCTGCTTGTTAATTTAAAAATATTACCTATCAAAAAAATGGAAGTCTGGTTAATACTATGAACAAGATACTTAGAAAGAATATAGTTGCTATTATTTTACCAATAACATTGCTTGGCATGCCTTCTTGTGCTGTCATTGGTGGTGCTGATAGTGAAGGCTATACCCAGCATGTTGATGGCGTTATGTGGAACAATAAAAAAAGTATTGACTTCAAAGAGGTGCTCAAGCAAGAAGTGGCGTCTGATAAGACTCGATTAGTATTTATACGGAAGAACGATAATCATTCTGAGCAAACAAGTACCAATATCTCCATCAACAACAGGTTTCAAGTCAGTTTGCATGCGAACAACTACACGGTGGTGGACTCTTGTACTGGAAGTAATCAGTTGAGTGCTCAGGCGACTGGTTTTAAAAATAATAACTTATTGGCAGATAAGCAAGATTATCAGTTACAAGGTGGTCAAACGTACTTTTTTTATGTCGAAATGGACGGAACAGGCGAGAGCACACTGACGCAGATAACGCCTGACAGTGCATCACCGCTATTAGCAAATAAGTCCTATCAGTCTCATCAAATTAGTCGTGTCGTAACGAATTGCCCAGCACCTGTCGCTGCTATGCCCACTGTGATACCACCTTTAACAGTAGAAAAAGAAACACCAGTGCTAACTGAAAAAGTGACGATTGATCTTGAGGTATTATTTGAGACGGATAAGGCGGTCGTACGGCCAGAGTATTATGCCAAAGTAGCTGAGTTGGCTGAATTTATGACCCAGTACCCTAATACGGTAGTAACCATCGAGGGGCATACTGATAGCCGAGGCAAAGATAGCTATAACCAAACTTTATCCCAACGTCGTGTTAATGCGGTAAAAGAAGTATTGATCTCGCAGTTTGGAGTCGCAGAAGATCGTTTAACTGCCATTGGTTATGGCGAGTCGCAGCCAAGAGCAAGCAACGACACAGTAGAAGGTAGGCAGCTCAATCGCCGAGTGGTTGCTGTGGTCGAAGAAAACCTAGCTAAGCCATGAGTTTTTAGCGATTTAGACATCCTAATACATAAGACTGTAAAGTTTTAAAATTTTGATTGAAGAATATAAGAGATAAAAATGAATACGATTATTGTGAAGACAAATGATGCGACTCAAACCATAGATCAAGTACAAGTCGTGACCAAGGACGGTAAGCCTACCATTATTAAAGCTATGGATAAGGTGAATTATGAGTTTCATGATACTGCTATCGGTCGAGCGCCTAACCATATCATCACTAAACGTCTGAAAAATGACTTACATGTTTCATTTGAAGAAGAAGGTCAAGAAAGCGACCTTATTATACAAGGTTTTTACGAT
The DNA here is from genome assembly GCF_040309765.1 of Psychrobacter sp. TB20-MNA-CIBAN-0197. NCBI lineage: Bacteria > Pseudomonadati > Pseudomonadota > Gammaproteobacteria > Moraxellales > Moraxellaceae > Psychrobacter > Psychrobacter sp. TB20-MNA-CIBAN-0197. Next base: position 2,255 of record NZ_JBEOPC010000009.1, on the reverse strand, counting down.
AACCCAGACAGTGCGCTACTTGGTATCGCTGAAGATGGAGAATACTATTATTATATTCCAGATACTGGTGAGACCTATGATTATGTGACTCAACTGGAAGTCGGTGATGTCGAAGGTCAGGCGCTCGGCGGTACAGAGTATGTTGCAGTTGTACCTTGGTGGATACCAGCGGCTGCTGGCGTTGGATTGGTTGGTATAGTCGCTGCTAGTAGTAGCAGCTCAAACGATAGTGGTGGTGTCACTCCTCCTGTTAATCAGGCGCCTGTTGCTGAAGACGATGTCGTAAAAGGTGAAACAGGTCAGCCTGTCACTATCGACGTAATGGCAAATGATATTGATCCTGAAAAAGACTTAGACCCTACCAGTGTCAAGCTGATCGATCCTACCACAGGTGATGAAGTCACTAGCATCACTGTGCCTGGCGAAGGTGAGTGGATAGTTGATCCTACGACTGGCAAAGTCACTTTTACACCAGAGCCAGGTTTTAGCAATGATCCCACACCTATTGAATATGTTGTTTCTGACAATGCTGGATTAAAGTCCAATCAAGCGACCATTACCGTTGACTATCCAGGCGTAGTAAGCATCACAGGCACGACCAGCTTGAATGAAACCGCTGTTGATGGCAGTGCCAATGAAGCGACTTATACCGTAAGTATTAGCAACCCAAGTACGGAAGATACGGTGATTGAAGTCACCATTAGTGATGGCAGCACCGAAGGTTCCGCTGACTATACCGCACCTGTCACCCAGAAAGTCACCATTCCAGCAGGTCAAACTACGGTTGACATCAGCGTACCGATTGTAGATGACAACCTATTTGAAGAACCCGAGGACTTTACCGTTACCGTTACTGATATCACTTCAGGTACGGCAACGATTGGCCCTGATGACAGCGTCAACACCACCATCTATGATGATGGCACCACCGATGGTGAAACACCTGTTGATCCTGCCGATCCAAGTATGGGTGATGACACGCCAGTAGTATCTATTACCGCCACCAAACCTGAAGCCGTTGAAGGCGAGGCTGGTAATGACACCTTAGCGTTCACCGTCTCTCAGAACAACGTTAGTAACTTTGACAGCACCGTTGACGTTAAGCTAAATAGCGGCGATAGCGACATTGATGCCGCTGATATCTCAAGCATCGTCTACACAGATGAGAACGGTACTGAGATCACCTTATCGACCCAGGCTCAGATCCAAGACTTCCTCACCAATGGCGCAAGCGTCAAAATTGCAGCGGGTCAAACCAAAGCCCCAGTCATCATCATTACGGTGGCGGATGATGATGTTTATGAACAATCAGAAGACTTAGTACTGGATATCAGCAATGCACAGAACGCCACTATTGGCACGGACAGTGCGACCGGTACCATCCTTGACGAATCTGATGATCCAAATGATCCAGGCACCCCACAAGAAGGCGACCGTCCGACCGTTAGCATTGCTGCGAGCAAAGATACTGCCATAGAAGGCGAGGACAACACCTTAGAATACACCGTTGCACAGGACAACCTAAGCAACCTTGCCACTACAGTCACTGTCAAAGTGGCGACGGGCAGCAGCGAGGTTGAAGCGGCGGACATTGCTTCTATTGGCTACATTGATGCCACAGGCAGTCCTGTGACCATTACCGACAGCGCCGCCATCGAAGCGTTACTAGATGGCACCACCACCTTGCAAGTCAAAGTACCTGCAGGTAGTACAGCTGCGCCTAAAATTACGGTTATCGTCAAAGATGATGCCATCTATGAGGACAGCGAGCAGCTGAGCTTTGTTATCGACAGTGCTGATAATGCCGATATCGACAGCACTGTTGCCACTGGCAGCATTGTTGATGAAGACCGAGTAGCTGGTAGTGAAGATCGCTTAGGCGACTTTAATGATGGTGATGAAGCGCAGAGCACCGATCAAGGTCAGCCTGTGAGTGGCAACTTACTGGATAACACCTCAGAGACCGATCCGAGCATCAGCCTGAGTGTCTCGAACGTGCAAGTGGATACCGATGGCGATAGCGTACTAGACACCATCCCAACAGATGGCACCCCAACCGCCATCACCGATGTCAATGGCGACCCGATTGGCAGCATTACCGTTAATGCTAATGGTGACTACACCTTTACCCCAGATGCTGACTTTACCGGTGACGTTCCTGTGATTGGCTATGACGTGGTTGATGCAGATAGCGGTGATGTGCTAGATAGCTCTAAGCTTGAGATCACAGTTAACGCAGTTGCAGTGGTTGTTAA